>NZ_VSCO01000188.1:0-2975 GCF_047459465.1 Caldicoprobacter sp.
AATAGTAGAATATGTCGAGAACAATTTCTTAGATAATCAACTCAGTTTGGAAAGGATAGCAGAAGAGTTTAATGTTACTCCTCAGTACATGAGCAGGTTTTTTAAGGAACATCTGAATATGAATTATGTGGACTATATAAATTGTAAGAGGATAGAAAAGGCAAAGGAGTACTTGTTGAAGGGGGAAAAGGTAAAAGAGGTTGCACTAAAAACAGGATTTGGAAGCGTTGGCACATTTATTAACGCTTTTAAGAAATATACCGGCTTTACTCCCGGGGAATACGAAAAAATAGATGGCTAGTTTAAATTTTTGTAATGTTCTAAAATTGAAAACGTCAATAGTTTAAAAAAATGAAACAAAGCAAAATGTAATAATTCACTTATTTCTTGTCTGGCAATATAATTGGTAATGCAAAGCTTTGCAAAGCTAAATCCATATCTGGCGCCAGTATGGGTATCTCGTATCAACATTCTGAGCTAAACTTTAACCTTAATAAATTATAATTAAGGGGGATAAGATGTATGTCCAAGAAGAAAATCTTATCGGTAATGTTGGCTTTGGTATTATGCTTTGTACTGCTTGCAGGATGCGGATCAAGAGATACTGGTACTGGCTCTGATACTACTAAACCGCAAGAGCCCGCTTCCACTGGCACTGAACAAGAAAATAAGCAACAATCTGAACAAGAAAGTTCCGAGGGCGCAAAAAAAGAATCGGTTTATCCCATTAAAGGGGATTATAAGTTGACCTATTGGGTTGAACTAGCAGCCAATGTTACGGCTTATTGTACTAATTTCGCGGAACTTCCTTGGAGGCAGGAGTTAGAAAAAAGGACAGGTGTAAAGGTTGAGTATATCCATCCTCCCGTGGGGCAAGCAGAGGAAAGCCTTAACGTCCTGCTTGCATCTGGCGAGTATCCCGATATAATGGTATATCAGTGGCCCAGCTATCCTGGTGGAGTAATGAAGCTCTACAATGATGGCGTAATTATAGAGCTTACAGAACTCATGGAAAAATATGCTCCCAATCTAATGGCATATTATGAAGCCAATCCAGAGGTTGCAAGGCAGGTAAAAAGCGATGACGGTAAATTCTATCTGGTTCCCTTCATTAGAGGCCATAAAGAGTTGAGGCACACAAGTGGCCCTGTACTGAGGGCCGACTGGCTTAAAGCCAATGGACACGACGTTCCCAAAACCATCGCCGATTGGGAAAAGGTATTGACAGGGTTTAAAGAGAATCAGAAATGTGAGGCGCCATTTACCGGCAGCCTGGATCAAATAAAAATGACTTTCGTAAATGCCTTTGGCATTGACAGGACATTCTACCCTGATAATAAGGTTGTAAAGTTTGGTCCTGCTGAGGATGGCTATAAGGAGTTCTTAATAACCATGGCAGATTGGTACAAGAAAGGGCTTATCGATCAGAACTTTGCTACGGTTGACAGGACTATTCAGGATTCCAAGATGACTACCGGTAGAGCGGGAGCTACCAGAGCTGCTGGTGGAGGGCAGATGGGGCCTTATATCGTCACTGCACAGAAAGAAAATCCGGAGTATGATTTGGTAGCAGCACCTTATCCGGTTAAGAATCCGGGAGAAAAACCCAAGTATATGAATTCCTTTGAATTTACCTCCAACGGTCATGCGGTGATTACGACTTCCTGTAAGCATCCTGACATAGCTATGAGATTTTTGGATTATGCATATAGTGAAGAGGGTCACATACTCTATAACTATGGTATTGAAGGGGTATCATTCGAATATGTAGACGGCGTTCCAACATACACCGATCTCATCATGAATAACCCGGAAGGGTTGACTATAGCTCAAGCCATGTCAAAATACTGCCTGGCACCTATCAACGGGCCTTTTATACAGGATGTAAACTATATAAGGCAGTATTATACAATGCCTCAGCAAAAGGATGCGCTAGTGCAATGGTCTGATGTTGATGAGAATACCTCGGTAATGCCTCCCATTACGTTTACGCCCGAGGAAAGCGCTGAGGTCGCTAAGATCATGAACGAGATTAACACCTACGTAGATGAGATGACCATGAACATTATTATGGGCACAGAACCGATCTCCAAAGTGGACGAATTCCAGCAGACGATAAAGAATATGGGGATTGACAAAGCTATTGAGATTTATCAGAGGGCTCTAGATGGATATTATGCCAGATAAAGGCTAAGTCGAGTTTGGCTTGTTCTCCACAGGATGGCTTTTTAATGCCTCCTGTGGAGAATATTTTAAAATTTGCGGAGGGATTATATGTACAAACTGCGCAATGAAATAAGCGTGAATGTAGCCAATACCGGTAAAAAGCTGTCCTTTTCGGAAAAACTCTCCAGGGATTTCCTGAGAAATAAGGAGCTATATTTATTGGCCATTCCTATAGTTTTGTACTATTTATTATTTCATTATTGGCCTATGTATGGAGCGATTATTGCATTTAAAAACTTTTCGCCGGCAAGAGGTATTTGGGGAAGCCCGTGGGTAGGTTTTAAACATTTTAAAGATTTTTTCACTGGTGTGTATTTTGGTAGAACGCTAAGGAATACTGTAACTATTAGCCTCACTCAGCTGATAGTGGGTTTTCCTGCTCCTATTATACTTGCCCTATTGATTAACGAGTTAAAAAGCAAGGCTTTTGCCAGGACTGTTCAAACAATTACGTATATGCCGCACTTCATTTCCTTAGTAGTAATATGCGGTATGATCAAACAATTTACTAGCGATACGGGCTTTATCACACAGCTGTTGTCATACGTAGGGTTCAAGAAGCAAACCATGCTAAACAATCCGCGCTTGTTTGTACCAATATATGTGCTTTCCGATATATGGCAACATGTTGGGTGGGGAAGTATAATCTATCTTGCGGCTTTGACAGGAATAGATCAAGAGTTATATGATGCGGCAAAGATTGATGGCGCAAATAGATGGCAACAAACATTATATGTGACCATTCCCGG
>NZ_VSCO01000189.1:0-2966 GCF_047459465.1 Caldicoprobacter sp.
AAATCGAGCTTTTTGCCGATGAATTTCTGCTGGAGATACACCGCTATCTCCGCAATAAAGGCCATTGTTTGACTGGTGATTAAGCTTTTTATGCTTCTAATCTCCTATACTGGCTTTCTGCCAGAGTGTACAGAATTGCCAAGGTAGGAATGGCCAGAAAGCCCATCGTAAGCCCCAATGCAGCATGTATAATCCACTCTGAAGCCCTCAGTTGAACGAGTAAAGCTGTTAAAATGGCGGATAGCGCAAGTACGGCCAATGTGAATAGTATGCTAAACAGGCCGTTTAAATTTTGTTTTACTGCTTCCTGCGGGTTATCCCACTCAAGCCGGGGATGCAAGAGGTCAATGAGCAGATTGAGGGCGTTAAGGAGCACATTTCCCAGCAGACAGAGGATAAATATTGTAAACATCCTTATAATAGACAGTTTCAGTGCTATTCCAATGACCGCGGTGGTGACCACTACTCCTATTCCCGATATGGCCATGCTGTGAAGCAGCTTGGCAGTCACCTGTTGCCTTGCCGGTACAGGAATCATCTTGGATATCCAGAAGGTTTTGCCTTCCCTTGAGATGGAAGTGCAGGCTACGATATTGATGCTGGATGCAAACAAAACCAGCCCGGCGCTGCCTAAGGTGACCTGCATGGCGAATTGGGGCTGCCTTATTTGCGTGAGCAATGCTTTCATCTCTTCTGCCCGTGCTATAAAAGGCATCAAAATTAGGAAAGGCACCATTATCATGCCTGCCAGCCCGTTCATGGCATAGACCGGGGTTCTCAAAAACAGCTTCCATTCCTTTAAGAACAGCGCTATTACCGGGGATGAGGCTTTTTCCAACTGTGCATTTATGCTTTGAGCTGAAAGCTTTTTTCTACCGCGATTTACTTCTTGACCGGCCAGTAGCCCTTTATAGAAGAACAGATTGCCCAACCACATCAACAAGCCAAACAGCGTTAAAGAGATCAGTAAATAAAGGATAAAATACATCCAACCTTCTAAAGTTTGCATTGCTAGTCCGTAAGTGGCCCATGTGCTAGGAGGGACCCTTTGCCCGATTAATTTTATGACATCAGCGCGAGCCACTATCATGTCCTGTATGAATTGTTGGGAGTTGCCTTCGGGCAGCTTTTGTGCAAAATAGTTTATTGTTAGGCCCAGTAACAAACCCAGCAGGCTGCCCAGCACTACCATCACATCTCTGTTTTTGCGTATGCTGACAACCCGCATCAGGATGAGGACGAATATTGATACTAGCACCAGGGGTATTACTGGCGTAAGTAGCAATACCAATAGACTTTTAAGCCAATACATCAACCCTGGTCGCATCCCTGTACCGTAAATGATGATGGCAGGAAGCAGCACAGGCCAAGCCACCAGGTATTCGTTTACCGTGATTATTATGAATTTACTGACCAGTATATGGTATGGTTTTAACGGTAAGGGAACCAGGAGGTCGATATCGTTTGAAAAGTAAAATGCTGATATCACGTAAAATATGCCGAATATGAATACCATGAACTGACATGCAAGTATAGCGATGAGCAATACCAGCTCGGGGCTGTTGAGCATCTGACCACCTTTATATACGCCCTGTAAAAATACGGTATAAAGGGCTATTATGGAGCCACCGCCCAGTATGATGGACAAACCTATTAAGATGGGTTCCCAAATGCGCTTTTTCTCCTTTGTGAACCTATAGCGAAGGGCTGAGATTCCAAAATTCACATTCAGGCTGGTAATCAGTAGGCTGATAAACTGCTTCATTGTTCCGTCAACTCCAGAAATATGTTTTCCAGGGTTTCGGATTGCTCTCCGCGGCGCAGCTCATCGAGGGTACCCACCGCTATCAATTTGCCCCTATGGATTATGCCTATCCTGTCGCACAGGCGTTCGGCAACTTCTAGAATATGGGTAGAGAAAAATACCGTATTGCCTTTTTGGCAGTGCTGCCGCATGAGCTCTTTGAGCAGGTGCGAAGACTTGGGGTCTAACCCTACCATGGGCTCATCCATGATCCACAGGGCGGGATTGTGAAGAAGAGCTCCTGCTAGAGCTATCTTCTGCTTCATGCCGTGGGAGTAGCTCTTGATGAGGTCCCCCGCGGCATCGGTGAGGTTAAACATCTCCAGGAAATAGTTGATCCTCTCTTTTCTCAGGGCAACCGGTACCTGGTATATATCTGCCATGAAATTGAGGTATTCCATACCCGTCAAGTTATCGTACACCACCGGATTATCGGGCACATATCCAATGCTCTTTTTTGCCTCTATGGGATTTTTCTGGTTATCGTATCCGTTGACGATGATGCTTCCTTCATCGGGATTTAAAAGCCCAACTATCATCTTGATGGTGGTGGTCTTTCCAGCGCCGTTGGGCCCTAAAAAGCCGAATATTTCTCCTGGCTTTACATGAAGGTTCAATCCATCAACAGCTTTGACTGCTCCCCGGTTGTAGCTCTTGGACAGATTGCTTATCCTGAGCATGGATATGCCCCCCTTTTTTCAAAGTTAAATATATTATACCTGTTATTTGCTGTATTTGCAATTGTAGTCAAATATAGCAGGACTTCAACAATTTAAGAGGATCGAGGTTTGTCTTTTATTTTTGGTTATGTTATAATTCACGTAAAGAAAGGGATTTTATTAAATTAAGGATGGATTTTTTGGGTTTGACGATTCTAACGAGTTACGTGAGAGCGTTTTAAAAATACTTTCTGAAGAGATGAATTTTTTCTCGAGTATGAAAAGTAATAGAGACTTCACAGGTTTCGATGATGAACTATATTCATTTACGGAAGGATGTGGATAGATGGAGTTGACCTTTTGCGGTGGAGCTGCCGAAGTCGGAGCCAGCTGCTATCTATTGCGTATAGATGGTAAGAATATTCTCCTGGATGCGGGGGTCAGGATGGACTCGTCTAAGGATAGCCTTCCTGACCTCCGCGTCATTCAAGAAAAAGGCGGTG
>NZ_VSCO01000041.1:0-13756 GCF_047459465.1 Caldicoprobacter sp.
AACCAGGGAAACCGGAAGAACCAGAAGAGCCAGGAAAACCGGAAGAGCACAGTGAATCTGACGAGCCAGGAGAGCCCGATAAATCTGAAGAAGCAGGAAAGGCTGAGGGTAGTGAGAGTTCTGACAGAAAAGATTCTAAAGAAGAGGGAAAGCTTGTACAAACAGGTTTATGGTTAGATATAAATATGATTTTGATGTTAGGTGTTATCTTGTTTGTAGTGGGAGCTTTGTTACTGGTTACTAAGGGAAATTTTCATAAATGTGAAAAGTATAATAGATCATGGTAGATTATAATTTATAATGGAATGAATGCTTAGCAATAACGGGACATCTTACGGTGATACTTGTAGGATGTCCCGTTATGTATTAAAATAATATAATAATACATGAATCGAGCCTATAAAGGATATATTTAATTATAAGAAAATTAGGTGTTGTAATAATATGGGGAAGAAGGATAAAAAGCTCAATATCAATAAAATTATAGATAAGTTCTGTAAGTTTTATAATAATGCAAAAATTAGGAACAAGTTTTTGATTGTCCAAATCTTGACATTATGTTTTATTTGCATTATAAGCTTGTCTCTCCTTTATTTTCTGACCAAACGATATAATGATGTAATTTATAATCAAGCCGCACATATTTTAAGTGTTTCAGCCTCAAGCATTGAAAATCACTTAAGGCAAGTGGAAAACATATCGTTTAGAATCATCACAGATCCTAACGTACAGGAATACGCATATTCGGTTTATACGAGCGATAATTCATATGATCGGTTTAGGTTGTTGAAGCTTTTATCCGAGAGGGCAGTAAATATTGCATATGATGACCGATATATAAGCAGCATTATATTTGTGGATAACAAGGGAAACGAAGTGACGGCCGGTAAATATCCAAGGAGTTTGGAAGAAGATATAAAGGAGGAGATCATTAAAGAAGCAGTTGCCCAAAAAGGCTCTTTTGTGATAATGGATCTTTCCTATGAAACGGGTTCCCTCATTTGTGCTAGAGCTTTGAGGAGCGTCAAAAATTTCTCCCTTGAACCTCTCGGGGTTCTAATTATGCGGATTGATTTTAATAGATTGGTTGACCAGTATTTATCATCAACATATGGCCTTAACCTGATGATTTACAAAAACGGAAAGGTGGTATATTCCAATTTTGACAGCTTTAATGGTACAGATTTGTTTAAGTTTACCGGGGATTATGGATACGACATAGTGAAAAAAGATGATGTGAGCTATTTTGTCACCTATACTACTGCCAAATATACAGGGTTTGTCTATTTCAATATAATACCCTATCAGAACATTTTTCGCATAGTGACGGTTATGAAGAATGTAGTGCTCCTATCGATGCTTGCCTTTACCTTGCTGGCAATGATGATGAGCTTTAAGTTGGCCGAAAACCTTACCAAGCCTTTGGAGCGGCTTATCAGCAAGATGAAGCTGGTACAAAATGGGGCTTTTGAACTTGTGGATGAAGAAAAGCTTAAGGAGAACCGCATGGATGAGATAGGACAGCTTGAGAAAAACTTTTATATCATGATAAAAAAGATCAACACATTGATAAAGGAGGACCATGCCAAGCAAATTGATATCAAAGATGCCCAGTACAAGACCTTACAGGCCCAGATAAATCCCCATTTTTTGTACAACACCCTTGATTCCATAAACTGGATGGCTAAGCTCAACCAGCAGCACGAGATATCGAGGATGGTGGAGGCACTGGGGTATCTGCTGCGCAGCTCTATAAGCAAGAAGGAGCCCATGGTATTGGTTGAAGAGGAGCTTAAAATTTTGGATAGCTATATCACCATCCAAAAGATGAGATATGGTGAAAGGTTAAAATTTGAGGTAGATGTTGCACCAGATTATTTTGACTATTATGTACCCAAACTTTCATTTCAGCCTATAGTAGAAAATTCTATAAACCATGCTTTGGAGAATATGCTGGGCACATGCGTAGTAAGGTTGGAAGCGCGTATCGATGGAGACCAGGTTAAGTTTTATATCCACGATAACGGGCCGGGAATCAGCGAAGAATTGTTGTCTAAAATCAATAGAGGAGAATATGAGCCGAAGGGGACAGGCATAGGGTTGAAGAATATTGACGAACGGATTAAAATGACCTTTGGCAAGGAATATGGAATAAAAATAGAAAGCCAGTTGGGCAAGGGTACGACGGTGATCATAAGTATTCCACGAAGGAGATGTGGCAGCGATGTATAAAGTCCTATTAGTGGATGACGAACGAATAATAAGGGAAGGCATCTCAAAGATTATTGACTGGGAAGGGCATGGCTTCTGCTTCATAGGCGCTGCAGAGAATGCCATAGAGGCTTATGACATGATTCAAAAACAAAGGCCCCATATCGTGATTACCGATATCAAAATGCCGGTGATGAGCGGCTTGGAACTTATAAGAAAAACTAAAGAGATTTATGAAGACATAGTATTTATCGTGCTTTCAGGGTATGGAGAATTTGAACTGGCCAGCCAGGCAATGAGATATGGCGTTAAATACTATCTTTTAAAGCCCTGCAATGAGAATACAATTATAGAGGCTCTAAACAATGCAAGGGCCGAGATCGTTCAGAGGGAGAAGAGGCAGCAATTCATTGAAAAAAATGTAAAAACCATGCAAAAGATTCTACCTCTGGTGAAGGAGCAGTTCATAAGGGATTATGTCATGGGCAAAGGCTATACGGTAAAAGAGCTGGACTATTACTGCAATCTATTGAACATAAAACAGCAAGAACTCTTGAGGATGGTAATATTTCAGGTGAGCGAGGAGTACAACTTTGAAAGCGTACATGCTTTGGGCAATGTGATAGAAGAGGTATGCGATGGAGATGAGATATACTATAAGACTATAATAAAAAATCAGATTATGCTCCTGGTGCGTCCTATGGAAGATGAATCGCTGTTGAGGATCATAGATAAGGTAAAAAGCACCTTTTTTGAATACAGCAATATCGAGACTACGGTGTCTTACGGCGATAAGGCTTGCTTTAAGGATATGCCGGCTGTGTTTAGACAGTTGCAGGAGTGTTTTAAGTATTCCATGTATTTCGAAGAGGGCAGCATCATAACCCCCAAGGATATCGAATTTCTGGTTGGAGAGGATAAAAATGAAGTACTGGCTTTGGGAGATGAGAGGATTACCCTTGCCATCAAAAGCGGAAACATTCAAGAGGTAGAATCATTGGTTAACCAGTTTTTCTCTGAACTTAAAAAGAGCGGATGCGTCATTAGCCTTGCCAAGCTTCACTGTATTGAGCTTTATATGAAGATCATCAGGGGATGTCCTTATGAAAAGGTGGCAGGTTATATTGAAAAGACCGTTGATCTTCAAAATATGGATAGTATAAATGAAATTCAACAATTTATCTTGAATGCCGCAAAGGAGCTGGCCAATGAAAATCACATGAGGTTGATAAAAAGGCGCAGCGCCATAGTGGATAAGCTGATGAAGTATGTTGAAGCCAATATTAGCAATGAGGACCTCTCGCTCAAGTGGATTGCAAAAAATGTGCTTTATATGAATGAGGTTTATTTAAGCAAGCTGTTTTCAAAAGAGACGGGAGAAAAATTCTCACATTATTTGACGAAGGTTCGGATAGAGAAAGCGTTGGAACTGATGAAGAACAGCAATTGCGATAAGGTATATGAAATTGCTCAGCAAGTGGGGTTAGGGAAAAATCCGCAGTATTTCAGCCAGGTATTTAAAAAGTATACAGGTTATACCCCTACAGAGTATATGGAAAAGCTGCTATCGCAATGATTAAAACCAAGTTTATTGTTTTAGGCTGTGCATTAGGTTGTTTTTTTGAACAAAATGCACAGTTTTTTTTATGGATTGAGGTCAGCGGTGCATACTAGAATGTGTATAGAAGTTAATAGAGTTCAAAACTTGAAGAAAAGGAGATGAGAATTTATGAAGAAGGCAATTGTGTTGGCCTTAGCGGTGGTGCTCATGTTATCGCTGGTACTGACAGGGTGTTCTAGCGCCAGTGATGATTCAAAGACGCCGCAACAAGGTCAAAAGGAGGAGCAAAAGGCCGAGGAGCCATCGGGTTCTAAGGAGGATGTTACCTTAAGGATAGTCTGGTGGGGTTCACAGCAAAGAGCCGATTTAACTGTACAGGTTCTCGATATGTTCTCTGAGAAGTACCCCAACGTGAAGTTTGAACACGAGTTTGCTGCATGGAACGATTATTGGGATAAGATGGCCACATATGTTGCTGCCAATAGCCTTCCCGATATTGTACAGCACGACTATGCTAAGATTAAGCAGTATGTGGACAATAATTTGCTGGCCGATTTGACGCCGTACGTAGAGTCGGGCAAGTTAGACTTATCGGATGTAGATGATAACTTCCTAGCAGGCGGAAAATTTGACGGAAAGCTTTATGCTGTGCCTCTAGGGATTAATGCTTTGGGGATGTTGCTCGATCCTGCGGTCCTTGAAAAGGCGGGGCTATCCTTGCCTGGACCGGGCTGGACCTGGGAAGACTTTGAGGAGATGTGCAAGACCATTTACGAGAAAACCGGTGTGATGGCCGATATTCCGCTAGTGGATGACCCCAAATTCATGATTGAATATTTCGCTCGTTCAGTGGGCAAGTCGATGTTTAGCGCCGACGGAAAGTCCCTTGGATTTGATGATCCTTCCATCATCCAAGACTTCTTTGAAATGGAGCTGAGGATGCTAAAAGCAGGTGTAACGCCTTCACCCGAAGAGCTTTTGATCTCAAAGCCCGTGGAGGAAAGCAATATAGTGGTGGGACGTACATTTGGAGGGCCGGTGTGGAGCAACTTTGCTGTAGTATATTCTGACACTGCCCAGAGGCCGCTGAAGCTTGTCATTATGCCCAAGTATTCCAAGGGCGATAAACCAGGATTGTATATTAAACCTTCACAGTTCTTCTGCATAGCCGAGTCCTCACAGCATAAGGATATAGCAGTAGAATTTTTGAACTTCTGGACAAACGACATCGAGGCCAACAAGGTGCTGAAGGCTGAGAGAGGGGTCCCCATTTCCAAGAAGGTAAGGGAGGCTCTGGCCGATACGGTGAGCGAGAGCGTGCTAGAGACCTTTAAATACATCGATTCCATAGTTCCGTACGTAGGGCCCATTGATCCGCCAGAGCCTGCAGCAGCCAGCGAGGTAACGGCTTTAATCAAAGAGGTTAACGAGGAGGTTTTATTCCAGAGGATAACTCCCGAAGAAGCTGCTAAGAAGGTTATGGAAAGGGCTAATGAGATCCTGGCCCGCGGGCAATAAAGCCCATTCATTAAGAGGAATTTGAGCATAAACCGTCCTTTAAGCTGCTTAAAGGACGGTTTGTGCTATAAAAATTTTTTAAGCAAGGAGCGAGAGGGTGGATAATGAGAGAAGCAGCAATTAAGACTTCGAAAAAGGCGACAAGATACGGTGATGTATTTTCATTTTGGGAGAGGGAAAATTTTGTAGGCTATGTCTTCATTGCACCATGGCTTATAGGATTTTTTGTCTTTACTGTCTATCCCATAGTGTATTCTTTCATTCTCTCCTTTACATCGTATAATATCGTTTCTTCTCCCAAATTTATTGGGATCGACAACTATATAGAGATGTTTTTTAAGGATACTTTGTACTGGAAGTCGGTTAAGGCTACTTTTTATTACGTCTTTACTGCGGTGCCTTTAAGATTAGTATTTGCCTTGCTGGTAGCCATGTTGCTGTGCCGAAAAACCAGAGCCATAGGCATATATCGCTCTGCATTATATATACCTTCTTTGATTGGCGGAAGCGTGGCAGTCGCAGTGATGTGGCGAAGGATATTCTCGGAAGATGGCCTTTTAAACGCCATATTGAATTTTATTGGGATAAAATCTAACATAGCATGGTTGGGACATCCAACCTATACCATATGGACTATAATCCTTTTGGGGGCATGGCAATTCGGATCTTCTATGCTCATTTTTCTGGCGGGACTCAAGCAGATACCCGAAACCTATTATGAGGCTGCTCTGATAGATGGAGTGGGCCGTTTCCGTAAGTTTTTTAGCATTACCCTACCGCTTTTATCGCCGGTAATATTTTTCAACTTGATCATGCAGCTTATCAACGGCTTTATGATATTCACACAGGGGCTTATAATTACTGGCGGTGGGCCGCTTAACACCACACTCTTTTATGCCTTGTATCTGTACCGCAAGGCCTTCCAGTATTACCAAATGGGATACGGTTGTGCCATGGCATGGGTTATGCTGGTGGTAGTAGGTATACTGACAGCTCTGCTTTTCAAGACATCTAAGTTTTGGGTATATTATGAGGCCAAGGAGGGCTAATATGGCGAAATCAATTATGAAAAAGAGTAGGATAAATTGGAGCAATATCGCCTATCATGTGTTGATGGTGTTGTTCAGCTTTTTGATGCTCTATCCTGTGTTATGGATGATTTTTAGCTCTTTTAAGGAGAATGAAAGAATATTTGCTACTGCCCACATACTGATTCCCGAGAAATGGATTATAGAAAATTATATAGAAGGATGGAAGGGATTTGGCGGAACATCCTTCGATGTCTTTTTCAAAAACTCCTTGTTTTACTCAGGAGTTGGGACGATAGGCACGGTTATTTCCTCCTTAATGGTGGCCTATGGTTTCTCTAGGGTGAATTTTAAAGGAAGAAATTTTTGGTTTGCATGCATGATGATGACGATGATGTTGCCGGCGCAGGTGGTCATTATCCCCCAGTTTATCATGTTTCATAAGTTTAATTGGGTTAATTCGTTTAAACCATTGATAGTGCCGACATTTACGGCTGGTCCATTTTTCGTGTTTTTAATCATGCAGTTTATTAGGGGAATACCTTCCGAGTTGGATGAGGCAGCTAAAATAGATGGTTGCAATAAATACGAAATATTTTTCAGGATCATCGTACCTTTGGTCAAACCGGCTATTATCACCACCACGATTTTCTCGTTCTACTGGAAATGGGACGATTTCCTGGGGCCTCTGTTGTATTTGAATAAACCCAAGCTTTATACCGTTTCATTGGCTTTGAGAGCCTTTAACGATGCTACTACCAAAACCAACTGGGGCGGACTGTTGGCCATGTCAACCCTTTCGCTGGTACCGGTGCTCATAATCTTCTTTGCCTTCCAGCGATATCTGGTTGAAGGCATTGCAACCACAGGTCTTAAAGGTTAGCTGTGCAATTGCTGAAACAAAATCGGACGCTAAAGAAACAAGAGGTGAGCTTACGCTTACCTCTTTATTTTTTGGGAATAAATTTTATTGACACCTATTATTTAAATGCCGTATAATTCATATATGAAATATTGAAATATTTTGCAGGCTTCCTATAGCAAATTTTTATTTTTTAACTTTTACGTACTGGTTAAAAGATGGTTGCGATATTAAAGCATCAAAAGATGGTTACAATATTGAAGCCATATTTGTTCCATCACATTTAAGGTAAGCAGAAAGGTAGATAGGCTGTAGGCAAGTTCAATGGGGGTGATGTAGGTGAACGGCTCGCTAGAGCTGGAAGTTTACAAGGCTTTAAAGGATGCCTACAACGGCATCAAGAGGGAACTGCACAATAAGTTGACACAAAACGGAATCACCTGGCCCCAGTTTCATGCGCTGTACCACATCGACGATGAGGGCATCCCCAGCCACGAACTGGCCAAGGAGCTCAACTGCAATGCCAGCAACATGACAGGATTGATTGATCGTATGGAGCAAAACAAATGGGTTTATCGTGTGCATAGTAAGGACGACAGACGGGTATGGCTGATAAAACTTACCGAAGAAGGCAGGAGGCTAAAGGAAGAGCTAATTCCCAAACATCAGAAAAATATAGAGGAGAGGATGAGGGCCTTAAACCAAGAGGAGTTGATAACCCTTAAAAGTTTGCTGAATAAGCTTATGAAAGGTTAGTAGTAAATAGCTGAAGGGGGGTTCCTATGAAGGAGCTTAAGGCGCTTATGCGGTATATGAAGCCCTATAGGCTTCACATATTTGTGGCTACTGTTTGCATGGTGATGGTCACTGCAATGAATATGGTCGGCCCCTGGATGATTCGCAACCTGATAAGCACGGTGGTGCAGAGCGTACAAGGCATAGCGAGTATAGCTCAGATCAACTTTCTTGCACTGGCCGTGGTTGCTATATATCTGCTGAGAGCCATATCCCAGTTTGGTACCAACTACATATCCCATTATGCTGCATGGAAGATGTTGGAGGATATTAGAAGCGATTTGTATGACCATCTGCAAAATTTGTCATTGAGGTTTTTCCATGACAAACAGACCGGAGAGCTCATGTCGCGGGTTCTCGATGACACGCGAAACTTTGAGCAGCTGCTGGCTCACGCCATTCCAACCCTTGTGGTTAATGCATTGATGCTCGTTGGCGTATCAGCCATTTTGTTTTCCATGAATTTGCAATTGGCACTTTATACGCTCATACCAATTCCCTTGCTTTTCTGGATGGTCGTCAAGTTCAGCAAGATATCCCGTCCGATGTTCAAAGAAGCCCAGAAGGAAATCGCAGAGGTTAGCGCAATCCTCCAGGATAATTTCTCGGGGATTAAGGAAATTAAGGCTTTCACCCAGGAAGCGTATGAAAGCAGACGGACTCTGGAGCGGATAGCCGCCTACACCAGGGCAATATTGCGCGCCCTCAAATTGAGTAATGCTTTTCATCCCAGCATAGAGTTTGTATCCGGCCTGGGAACGGTTATAGTCATATTCTTTGGCGGTAGGCTGGCTTTGTCCAATCAATTGGCCTTAGAGGACTTGGTAGCTTTTTTGCTGTACCTTAATTCCTTTTATCAACCCATAACCTCATTTGGCATGATCAATGAGGGGATACAGCATGCTCTAGCCAGCGCCGAACGGGTATTTGAGATATTGAATGAGGAGCCCGAGATAAAGGATGCTCCTGATGCGATAGAGGTAGACAGGGTGAAGGGCAAGATAGAATTTAGAAATGTTAGCTTCCGCTATGTGGATGACGTACCGGTTTTGAAAAACGTGTCTTTTAAGGTCAACCCCGGCGAGATGGTAGCTTTGGTAGGTCCTACCGGGGTGGGCAAGACCACCATTGCCAATCTGATACCCAGGTTTTATGACCCTGATGCGGGCCAGATTCTAATAGATGACGTGGACATAAGGAAAATTAAGCTGAGCAGCCTGAGAAAGCAGATCAGCATGGTATCGCAGGACGTATTTCTATTCAACGGCACCGTGAAGGAGAACATCCTGTACGGGCGGCCGGATGCCACCGATGAAGAGGTTATTGCAGCTGCAAAGGCTGCTAATGCCCACGAGTTTATAATGGAGCTGCCTGAAGGATACGATACCAGGGTAGGAGAGAGAGGGGTAAAGCTGTCGGGAGGCCAGAAACAGAGGATCTCCATAGCACGAGCATTGCTTAAAGATGCTCCAATATTGATTCTGGATGAGGCCACATCATCGGTGGATACTCAGACCGAGAAGCAAATTCAAGAAGCTCTGGAAAACCTTATGAAAAACAGGACTACCATAGTGATTGCCCATCGATTGTCCACCATACGCAATGCAGACCAGATAATTGTCCTGCAGGATGGTGAAATAATAGAGGCCGGCAAGCACGATGAGCTTCTCAGGGCGGGCGGCCTATATAGCCAGCTGTGCAAGGCGCAGAGCACAACTGAGGAATTGATAGCTGTTTAGTTTAATATATCGGTTTGAAATTGGCGAAAATTGTTTAAAAATCATATTAAATAAGGATGCTTTTACGGGGAAAGGGGGTTTTTAAAAGATGGCCATAAAGTGGAGGAAGGAGCTGGAGATAGGAATTGACGTAATTGATAATCAACACAAGGAACTGGTGGATGCTATAAACAAATTGCTGGAAGCAAGCGCCGCCGGAAGGGCAAAAGAGGAAATTGGCAGCACCCTTAACTTTCTTTCGGATTACGTCATAACCCATTTCAACTTTGAGCAGGAATATCAGAAGCGGCACAATTATCCGAAGTATGCTGAGCATCTGAAACTGCACCAGTTCTTTTTGCAGGAAGTCCAGGAGATGAAGAGGCAGTTTGAACAGGATGGAGCCAGCCTTCCTTTCATCATTCAGTTCAACAAGAGAATCGTCGACTGGTTCGTCAACCATATCAGCAAAGCGGATAAGGACTATGCGGAATATGTACATTCTTTAAAGGGTGCTAAATAGCATTCCATTGGTGATGCTGCTTTGTATGGCGGAGGATTATGCGGTGAAAAGTTAAGCAATGCATGGAAAGGGGATTTGTTTGCTTCTAGGTATCATTCACAGCTTAGGAAGGCCTCTTGCTCTATCCTAGCGCTCTCCTTTAACATGACCCGTATGAGCGGATGAAATTCCTTGTAATCCTCGTCATGGAGCAGCTTTTCCAAGGATTTAGCGTACTTGGCGTCAAGCGGCTGCCAAAAACGCTTCATGGATAGAAAGGCCTCAAGGTCCATAAGATAAGGTTGAAGCGTGGGGATGATTTGCTTTTTGAGGCGATGGAATATTTGAAACCCTCCCAGGTCCATATCGCCCCAGTGGTAAAATATGATGTTGCTCCTGCAAGCGGCATCATATATTTTTTTGAAGAAAAGTCCTTTTACAGGGCTGTAAAAACCACCATGGTATATTATCAGCTCATCGACGGTTTTTCTTCTAAATACATAATCTACATAGTTGGCTTTATTTTCTATAAAAAGGATGCGCTTAACATTTGGTAAATCGGAAATTACCATATCTCGTATAGTTGGGGCGTTGATGGACACCCCGTGTATCAGAGGGGAAAAGTCAACGTCACGCCCTCTTATGGACGCCAATACGTTGCCGCAAAAATCCACCTGCTCGGGAGCTTTGACAATGCCGATGAGGGATAAGATTTCATCATCGGTCCATTCTCCTGCTTGCAGATCTTCTTCCTGCCAATATTTTTTAATAATTACCAATAGCTTCCGCCGCAAGTTCTTCTCGAAATATTTTGAATCGCCGAAACACCTTAAGCTGAACACCCGTTCCAACAGCTCGTCTTCACCTTTGGTATCGATAAATAGCAATGCTTTTAAGAGGTTTTGCAAATGTTGGCTGTCCTCTGGGAGGAAGGAAGGTATGTCCAACTTTTGTTCCATCCACTCTTGCACATCGTCTAAAAAGGCACGGATCCATGAGGAGGTGATGCGCATTTTAAGCTCCCGCACCCAGACAAGAGCATTTTCCACCTGTTGTCGCTTGGGAATTCTTTCGGCCTGCTTGTATGCTTCCTGCAAGGCGTCCAGATTTAGCCATATGCGGCTGATGATGTTGCCCTTTTCGAAGCGCATCCATTCAAAATCGATTAAGCCTTCTCTTTGAAGGTCCATTATTTCCGAATTGATGAGTTCCTTTGCGATGGTATCTTCTATATTGTATTCGGGGAATTCGTTGGAACATAAATTTATGAGAATCCTTCTCTTGGTTCTAGAAGTGCTTTTATATGCGCTGCTCCTTTCGTATTTATCTAGCAATCGGTTGAGTATCAGCTTCCTGTAGTTCATGCAACTCCTCCTTTAACTTTTTAGCATCGAAGGCTTTGACAAACGACCTATTTTCGCTCCTTATCACACACAGGGTTCGGTCCACAAGGGGGGCTATGTCGCCTATTTTTTCGGAAGGGGCCGCCAGTATGGCCTGCAGTCCGAACTTACGCAAAAGCTTAATGCTTTCCTGTATCCTGTCGCTGTCCATCTTGCTGAATGCCTCGTCAAACATTATAAGCCGAATGGTGTTACCCGATTCGTTATTGTATCTCGTTCGATATAGCTGGGCAAATGAGGCCAGCATGGCAATATAGAAAGGAGTTTGGGTTTCACCGCCAGATTTTTTGCGAAGCGTTTTTGATAGCCGCTGTTCCCTGCCCTGGTTGTCGGTGACTATCAGGTCAAATGTGAGATAGGTTCTATAATCGGTGAATCGCTTGATATTCTTCTCAAGTTCAATTCTGGTATCGGCGTCGGTTTGCAGGTCTATGTCGGTAATTTGTTTAAATAGCTCTTCAATGGCGTCCTTGTGCTTTTCGAAAAAGACGTGAGACGCCAGGTTGTAACCGTCCATAAGCAGCTCATCGGTGATCATATCGTAAAACCTACGGTATTCGGGCCTGGGACTGACTACAAATCTATAGCGGTCATTACCAAAGCTGCTCTCCTTCAAAGCGCTGTTGAGTTCTTCAATCTGCTCTTTGACCATGTCTATATTGGCTTTGAGCTTGGCCAGAAAGTCTTCGCGGAACTGCTGAAAAGCCTTTTCTTTGGCGTCCTTGATCTTCTCCAGGTATTCAGGCAATTTGATGTCCTTAAGTTCGTTGAGCTCCTTTTCATATGGAGCGTTGTCGGGGAGGTTTATATCATATGACATGCGGTGTTCTCGGTTATATTCTGCACGCGCTGACACCAGCTCCTCCCATTTCTTATTCATCTGGCTCTGTGTTCTGGCCAACTGGCTGTAAAAGTTATTGTATATTTCATTTGCCGAAGCCCTACTGGACAGCTCCTTTTGAAAGCGCGGTTCACCTACCTTTTGAACCCACTCATCAGTGAACTGGCTGTTTATGCGGTTTTGATACAGCTCGATATTTTGCTTTGCACTAGGTATACTGTTTTCAGTTATATATTTGTTTTTGTTCTTAAGGTCGATAAGCTCGATCAAACAGTCATTTTCTTGCTTTTTCAGGTTTTCGATTTCTTTTTCCAATTTCTTTATTTTTTTGTCTAACTGTTCTAACCAGGTTAAGTCTAGTTTGCTCAGTTCATCTACTATGGCATCAAGTTTTTCTTCCAAGGCAGGTATGTTCTTGCTTTGTTCTAGCACCTCTGTGATATTTTCGGCTTCATTGAGGTTTATGGATTCCATGGAATATATGTTGCTTAAAGCGTTGGACAGGTTTTTAAAGCTTGTGACTTCTTTTTCAATCTGGGCTATCTGTGCTGTCTTGTTTTCTATCTGCTCCTCAATGGACCTCCGACCAATATATGGATTTTTCCATCGATCAGGGTGCAGCTGGCGTGCCACAAAATTTTGATACAGCATGCACGAATCGGTTATCGACCGCGGATAATTCCGCAGTTCCTCCAAATCGTTGCATTTTATGACGTTGCCCATTACAAAATCGACGAACATGCGGGCATAACGGTTGGATGTTTCTACTTCCTGTGCCAAGCTGTTTTCCATGGCGGCTGGCTTAAGCTGGGCTAGCTTGCCGGTATCCACCAACCCCAGGTCGTAAAAGCCCTTTTCAAATTTCAATCTGTCATACACCTTTAGGGCATCTAAGAAATGCTCCGGCTCCACTATAAGGTAGAATTTTTGAGTGTGAAGATATGCTTCTACGGCATTTTTCCATCGCATATCCCTGATCTCAAGCAAATCGGCAAGGATGTGTACCTGCACCTTATCGCCATATTTAGTAGAGAGGGTACGTGCGATTTCTTCTTTAAGGGCCAGTAGGTTTCGAGGATAGGGTTTTACCCCGCGTTTTAGGTTTTCTACCTCATCTGCAAGCTCATCCAGTAGCCTTTCGGCTTTGGTGATAGCGCTGTCTATAAGGCTTTTTATTTGGCCGGCTGTCTGTTTGAGTTTGTTTATTAAGCCTATTATATTATTAAACCCCTCAGCGGCTATGGCATCAAGAACTTTTTCATCGGCTTTGATCAGCTGCTGAGCACAGATTAAAGCTTGTTGGGACAATTTCATCAG
>NZ_VSCO01000042.1:0-13715 GCF_047459465.1 Caldicoprobacter sp.
AGAACATAACCGAGAAGATGGACCTGCTGTTTAAATACCACAACGAGGTGAACGATGAACTGTTTGACGAGCTGGAGGAAGTGCTGATACTTGCCGATGTTGGGGTCAATACCACCACCCGGCTGATAGAGAAGGTGCGGGAGCGCGTCAGGGAGGAAAGGATAAGAGAAGCGCAGAGGGTACGAGCAGTATTGAAAGAGGAGATATTGGCGCTGCTCAGCCAGCCTCAGGAGCTCAATTTGAGGTTTCCGGCAGTCTTTCTGGTGGTAGGGGTAAATGGCGTGGGTAAGACCACTACCATAGGCAAGCTGGCGCATATGTTTCAGTCGCAGGGTAGGAAAGTGCTGATGGCAGCGGGAGACACCTTCCGTGCCGCTGCCATAGAACAGCTGGAGGTGTGGGCAAACCGTGTGGGCTGCCAGATTGTGCGTCATACCGAGGGCGCTGATGCCGCCGCTGTGGTGTTTGATGCCATACAAGCTGCGAAATCAAGGGGCATCGACCTGCTGATATGCGACACTGCCGGGAGGCTGCACACAAAGAAAAACCTGATGAATGAGCTGGAGAAGATAAACAGGATAATTGAGAGGGAATACCCTGAAGCCCATAAAGAGGTTTTTTTGGTGCTGGATGCTACCACCGGTCAAAATGCGGTTTCCCAGGCGAAGATGTTTAAGGAAAAGGTCAACGTGACGGGCATCATACTTACAAAGCTGGATGGGACGGCAAAGGGCGGCATCATCATAGCCGTCAAATCGGAACTGGGTATTCCCATACGATACATAGGCGTTGGCGAAGGAATGGACGACCTGCAGCCCTTTGATGCTGAGGCTTTTGTGGAAGCTCTGTTTGAGGAAGCTTAAAGAAGCTTAAATTGGAAAATGGTGAATTACAAAATGGCGACTGTATTTGGGGAAATCATCAAAAGCAGGGGATAAAATAAAAAAAGCACTTGTATTATGACAAGAAGTGATATATAATATTTCGCTGTAAAGGACAAATACTTTACAGCGGGTGGATGTATGGAGAAATTGGCTAAGGTGGCTTTGCTGCTGGATATTTATGGCCCACTTTTGACGCCCAGGCAGAGGGATGTGCTTGACCTGTATTATAACTACGATCTCTCTCTGGGCGAGATTGCTGAGATGCACAACATAAGTAGGCAGGGCGTTCATGACCTGATAAAAAGGGGAGAGCATGCGCTGTATACGCTAGATGAGAAGTTGGGCTATTACAAGCGCTGGGCCGCCTTTGAGGATAAAATGGGTCAGGCTATAAAGGAGCTGGAGGACATATGCCAGCTGCCCGACGAGAACTTTATACAGTCGCCTGGCCAGGTAAAAGACAGGCTTATGAGTGTAAAGCAGAGGTTGATAGAACTGGGCGATATGTGGTTCAGGAGGTTGTGAGATGGCGTTTGAAGGGCTTACGGGGAAGCTGCAGGCAGCCCTGAAGAAGCTGACGGGCAAGGGCAAGCTCAGCGAAAAAGACGTTAAAGAGGCCATGCGCGATGTTAGGCTGGCGCTTCTAGAGGCTGACGTAAATTTCGTAGTGGTGAAAGACCTGATAAATAGAATCACCCAAAGGGCCGTTGGCCAGGAGATCATGGAGAGCTTAACTCCTGGGCAGCAGGTCATAAAGATAGTCAATGAAGAGCTGACTGCCCTGATGGGCGGCACGCAGAGCAAGATCAACATGGCACCCAATCCACCTACGGTGATAATGATGGTGGGGCTGCAGGGTTCTGGAAAGACAACGACGTCCGCCAAGCTGGCTGGGTATTTGAAAAAACAGGGGAAAAGTCCCCTGTTGGTGGCCTGCGATATATACCGACCTGCAGCCATCAAGCAATTACAGGTAGTGGGCGAAAAAGTGGGGGTACCGGTATTCGAACGCGGGCAGGTTGACCCAGTTGAAATTGCCAGGGAAGCGGTGGAGTTTGCCAAAAAGCAGCAGCGAGATGTGGTCATAATAGACACCGCTGGAAGGCTTCACATAAACGAGGAGCTCATGGAGGAGCTTTCCAGGATCAAAGCCCAAGTAAAGCCCCATGAGATACTCCTTGTGGTGGATGCTATGACGGGCCAGGATGCCGTGAACGTAGCCAAGAGCTTTGATGAACGGCTGGGTCTGGATGGGGTCATACTTACCAAGCTGGATGGGGATACCCGCGGCGGTGCTGCCTTATCCATAAAGGCCGTTACAGGCAAGCCCATCAAATTTGTTGGGATGGGTGAAAAGTTGGATGACCTGGAGCCTTTCCATCCTAACCGGATGGCATCACGAATCCTGGGTATGGGGGATATACTCACATTGATAGAAAAGGCCCAGGCTTCCATCGACGAGAAAAAGGCTCAGGAGCTGGAAAAGAAGCTCAGGGAGCAGCAGTTCACCTTAGAGGACTTCTTGGACCAGCTGCAGCAGCTTAAAAAGATAGGATCCATTAACGATATAGTAAGCATGCTGCCCGGCGTTGATGTGCAGAAGCTGTCAGCATCGGGCGCCCTTAACGAGAAGGAGCTTATTAAGGCTGAAGCCATAATACAGTCCATGACCCCTGAAGAGAGGCGTAATCCGTCCATCATCAATGCCAGCCGCAAGAGGCGCATCGCCATGGGCAGCGGTACCACCATACAGGATGTCAATAGGTTGCTAAAATCGTTTGAACAGTTCAGGCACATGATGAAGCAGATGTCCAACATAGAAAAGGCGATGAAGCGGGGAAGATTTAAATTTCCTTTCCTGTGATGCGTTTTCCCATTTTATTGGGGTTGTTGGGGTTTTTGGAAAGCAACTGGCTATCCGCCGTATGAGCGGACGGCCGGTAGCGATATATAAAAGCTGCAAGGAACGGAGGTGAGATTGTGGCAGTAAAGATAAGGCTTAAGAGAATGGGTGCCAAGAAAACGCCCCATTATAGAGTGGTAGTGGCCGATTCGAGGTCTCCGCGCGACGGTAGATTTATAGAGGAGATCGGGTATTATAACCCGCTCACCGACCCGGCAGAGGTCAAGATTGATATAGAAAAAGCGAAAGACTGGTTGAAGAAGGGTGCTCAGCCCACTGATACGGTAAGGGCGCTTCTGAAAAAGTGTGGAGTATTGTAATATTGAGTAGTTAAACAAAGCTAGGTCACCAATTTAGTTGCATTTAACAATACAATACAATACTTTATGGAGGTGCTTGTAAGATGGGAGAGCTGGTAAAGTTCATTGCCCAATCTCTTGTAGATAATCCCGATCAGGTGAGCGTAAATGAAGTGCGCGGTGAGCAGTCCATAATCATCGAGCTCAAGGTAGCTCCAGAGGATATGGGTAAGGTGATTGGCAAGCAGGGGCGCATTGCCAAGGCTATTCGCACCATCGTAAAGGCAGCAGCTGTAAAAGAAGGGAAGAAGGTTATAGTTGAGATCATATAATGGCTTAAAGCATGGTTAAGGGCCAGGAGGTTTTTTGGGTAATGCCTGTGCGCAAGTACCTTTCGGTGGGGTATGTGACAAAGCCTCAGGGCATCAAAGGCGAGGTAAGGGTTAAGCCCCTTACCGACGATATGTACAGGTTTGATGACCTGGATGAGGTATTTTTAAAACGGCAGGACAGGTACGTCCCCGTCAAAATCCAGAGAAGGAGATATGCAAAGGATTTTGTTATCCTAAAACTGGAAGGTTTTGAGGACAGAAACCAGGCTGAAACCCTTCGCGGTGAATATCTGTGGATTTCGAGGGAACAGGCGCGGCCCCTGCCAAAGGACACCTATTTTATCGCTGACATCGTGGGCTGCCGCGTTGAGACCTGCGCTGGGCGCTTTCTGGGATATGTCACCGGCGTATTGCATACCGGCAGCAACGATGTTTACGTGGTGAAGGACAAGCAAGAGGTGCTTATACCTGCTCTCAAAAAGGTTGTGGTGGATGTTGATGTTGAAAACAGCAAAATAGTGGTCAACCACGAAGAGCTGGAGGGGCTGTTGCCGGATGAGGATTGACGTCCTCACCCTCTTTCCAGAGATGTTTGCCCCCCTGCTGTCCACCAGCATCATAGGGAGGGCAATTGCGAAGGGCCTGCTGGAGATAAAGTTGTACAACATAAGGGACTTTGCTAAGAATAAGCACAAGCGGGTGGACGATTACCCGTATGGCGGAGGCCAGGGGATGATACTTGCTCCTCAGCCCTTGTTTGATGCTCTGTACCATGTGCTGGGGGCTTATGAGAGCGAGAAGCCCAAGGTGATACTCATGTCCCCACAGGGGAAGGTACTGGACCAGGACCTGGCAAGGCAGCTGTCAAAGGAGCATGGCTTGGTAATTATCTGCGGCCATTATGAAGGTGTAGATCAGAGGGTCATTGATAGATTTGTCGATATGGAGATCTCCATTGGGGATTACGTTCTTACCGGCGGGGAACTCCCCGCCATGGTACTGATAGACTGCGTGGGGCGATTGATACCCGGCGTGCTGGGCAACCCGGAATCCACCCAGGATGAGTCTTTTTCCCGGGGGTTGCTGGAATATCCACAGTATACCAGGCCTTACGAATATGAGGGCTATACAGTGCCGGATGTTCTGCTGTCGGGTAACCACCAGGAGATACAGCGCTGGAGGCTTAAAGAAAGCCTTAGGAACACGTTGCAAAAAAGGCCTGACCTCCTGGAGAAGGCGGAATTATCGCCTTATGAAATGGAACTTCTGGAAGAGATAAAGAATGAGATGCGGCATACGGAATGAGTATGCTGATAAAATTTTGAGGCGCTTTTAGCGATTTTATGCTGTGAAAATGGCTGTTAATGAAATCCACGGTTTTGTATTACGTGGTAATATGCCAATAGAGGTTTTGCAGGATTCTGTGCGATGAAGTAACGCGCGAAAGGAGGTTGAAGTTGAGATGGACATCATTAAAGCCATAGAGAGCGAGCAACTGAGGAAGGACCTTCCTGACTTTAACGTGGGCGATACCGTTAGGGTATATGTCAAGGTTGTAGAAGGCAACCGCCAGAGGCTTCAGGCATTTGAAGGCGTTGTCATACAGAAGAAGAATGGTGGCATAAGGGAGACCTTTACCGTGAGGAGGGTTTCCTACGGCGTTGGCGTTGAGAGAACGTTCCCGCTGCACTCTCCCATGATCGACCACATTGAGGTCATCAGGAGAGGTAAGGTGCGCAGGGCTAAGCTGTTCTACCTGAGGAAGAAGGTCGGTAAGGCCGCCAAGATCAAGGAAAAGGGCTTCTAAACAAGGTTTCTTAAATTAGACAAATATGGGACTGCGTTAAGTCCCATATTTGTTTTTATAAGGAAATAAAATTCAATTGTTTCAAGAAGTGTTTCAAGAAGGCGTAACGGTAGATACTACTGTTGATTCACAAAGACATTATTTATGTAATATCAAGTAGAATGGCTTTTAGAATGGCTTTCTGAAAAGCTTAAATAGCATTCCAGAAAAACGTGAATATCGCAATACAGCCCCATGCATTTTTGGTATAATCCTTTATGACCAGCATACCGTAGATGATGATAAATACAGCTAGCCCTTCCATCAAACCATAGATGCTAACGCCGGCCATGACGTGAAGGAGTAAACATGCAATACCGCAAGATATCGCTCCCCAGTTTAACCATATGTTTTTAGGAGGATAAATCATATTTATTTTATGGCTGATTATTACGTAATTGAATCCTTCGAAGAAACCCCATACTATTGTGATAATGCTCATCCCAACCATGTTATATGGGAACCCTACCTCAAGCCATTCTTTGGTTATAATCACCCTTTTAAACGGTAAATAACCCGTAAACGAATCCGTTGCCCAGATAAGGATAATGTAGGGGATAAAGGTTAATGTTGTTAATGCGATGGTTTTAAACAGATTCGTTTTAGTAAGTCCAAATCTGATAAAACTTTCTTTTCTATATAGCGCAACAACAGTGATCCCCAGGCCAGCTATTCCCCATTCGAAAAGAGCGGCAATAAAAGTGCGCAAAAGTAAGGGAAAATTTTTGTTCATGATAAAAGATATAATTTGAGATTTAAACAACATATAAACAACCATTACTGTTAAAGTAATAGAAATGATTACATTCAGATCTGTATTTGCCCTTTTTTGTTCAATTGATAATTTAGATTTATTCACATGATCCTCCTAATACAATATAATATTAAACGACCCACAGCTTTTTCCTTTAATGTTAAATATATTCCTAATTATATCATGTTCTATATATATTACAATATTTTTAAACCTTTTTCTTTATTTTTTTCATATCTGGCTTTTTAGGCATTATTTAAACAGGCTTTGACCTCGATTGTGTCAATATGGTAAAATATTGGTAAATACAGTGTTGTGTGCAAAATGGCGTTTTGAGCATTAACCAGAGGAAAGGCAGAGGGGGATTTCCTTGCTTGCCAAGGTGAAGAGCGCAGGCCTATTTGGTATAGATGGCTATGTCATCGAAGTAGAGGTGGACATATCCAGTGGGCTTCCATCATTTGACATTGTGGGATTGCCCGACGCCGCTGTAAAAGAGTCCAAAGAGCGCGTCAGGGCGGCAATAAAAAACAGCGGTCTTGAATTTCCCTTAAAGCGCATTACCGTAAACCTGGCTCCCGCCGACACCAAAAAGGAAGGGCCTGCCTACGATTTGGCCATTGCCGTGGCCATACTGCTGGCAACGGGGCAGATCCCCCATCATCCACTTATACACAGCGTCTTTCTGGGAGAGCTTTCCCTTGATGGAAGTATACGGCCCGTTCATGGCGTGCTTCCCGCACTTTTATCGGTAAAGGACCAAATTCGCAGCGTTGTTGTGCCCCTTCATAACGCTCCCGAGGCAAGCCATGTAGAGGGAATTGACGTCTATGCCGTCAGCTCATTAAATGAACTCATATCGGCATTTAAAGGCGAAACTGCCATAACGCCTTATAAAAGGTTCCACGGGTTTGATGGCCATGCGGATAACGAATCGTTGGAAGACTTTGCAGATGTTAAGGGACAGGAAGGTGCAAAACGTGCGCTGGAGATTGCCGCAGCAGGGGGGCACAATGTAATAATGATTGGCCCACCCGGCTCTGGTAAAACCATGCTGGCGCGCAGAATGCCCTCCATCCTGCCGGAGCTCACTTATCAGGAGGCTCTGGAAATCACTAAGATATACAGCGCTGCCGGACTGCTTGATACATCCGAAGGTATTATAAAAGTGCGGCCTTTCAGAGCGCCCCACCACACCATCTCGGCCGTTGCCTTGATAGGAGGCGGCAAGCTCCCCAAACCAGGAGAAATCAGCTTAGCCCACCACGGCGTGCTGTTTCTGGATGAGCTTCCGGAGTTCAAAAGGGACGTGCTTGAGGCACTGCGGCAGCCGCTGGAAGACGGAAAGGTGACCATATCGCGGGCCAACGGCACAGCCGTATTCCCGGCTTCCTTTACCCTTATAGGATCGGCCAATCCATGTCCGTGTGGGTTTTTCGGAGATAGCTCAAAGGAATGCACCTGTACTCCTATGCAAATAAACAGGTACTTGAGCAGAATATCTGGTCCTCTCATGGATAGATTTGACATTCAGATTGAGGTGCCGCCCATTTCATTTGACGAGCTGACTGGTCAGAGGAGGGGCGAAACGTCTAAGGAGATAAGGAAGAGGGTAAACAAGGCGCGGCAAATCCAGCTTGAACGGTACAAAAACGAGGGTATATTCTACAATGCGCAGCTGAACTCCAGGCTAATTGGAAAATACTGCGCTTTGAACAGCGCCCAAAGGAAGATGCTGCGCCAGGCTTTCGTGTCGCTTAATTTAAGTGCCCGGGCATATGACAGGATATTAAAAGTTGCCCGGACCATAGCCGACCTGGAAGGATGCCAGAATATAGAGGACCACCACCTGGCTGAGGCCATACAATACAGGAAATTGGATCGCAGGCTTTGGATGCAATGAAAGCTCATGGCGCCTCCAACGTTAAAGCGCCCAGCCGGCCAGAACGGTAATCTCCCAGCAGCTGTCTGGCTCCCCTATCGACATCGGGATTGCCGCCGCTGCGAATCCATTTCTGGTTTAAGCATATAGCCTCCAGCAGGCTATAGCCGTCCATGCCTTCCATATTCTCAATGCCATACCTTTTTTGGATTGCTTGAGGATATAGGCCTTTCAACGTCTCGATAAGCTTTACAGCCACTTCTAACATGTCTATTGCCTCATCGCCGATGGAACCTATGTATGCCAGATGTAACATGGCTGTTTGATCGTCTGCTCTGGGCCATAAAAGGCCAGGGGTATCAAGAAACTCCACATAAGGATGAACCCTTATCCATTGTTTACCGCGCGTCACGCCAGGCTTATCGCCCACCTTGGCCTTGGCGCTTTTGGCCAAGCCGTTGATTACGGTGGATTTACCTACATTGGGTATCCCTACCACCATAGCCCGTGTGTTTTTGTAGATTCCCTTTTGCTGATAGATGAGCTTTCGCCTTTCCTCAGCAAACTCTATTATGCTTTTTCTCAGCTGGTTTACGTCGCTCATGTCCAGACAGTTTATGGCTTCTACCCATAAACCCTGGCTTTTAAAAAAGCTAGTCCACCGTTGAGTCATGTCAGGATCAGCCAAATCCTTCTTATTGAGAAGTATTAGGCGCTGTTTGTTTCTGCAAAGGGCTCCGAATTCCGGATTAGTGCTGCTCCTTGGAACGCGGGCATCCCGTACCTCGATGATGAGGTCCACAAGCTTGATGTGCTCCTGTATGAGCCGTTTGGCTTTGCTCATATGGCCAGGATACCAGTGAATGTGCCGACTCATGTTGCCTCACCTTTATTTGAGTATTGTAACGCTCCACAAAGGCCATATCCTTATCTTTGCCTTACCTACGACATTTTCCAGCGGTATAAACCCTACTTGGGAGTTCCTGCTGTCGCGGCTGAAGTTTCGGTTATCCCCCATTACGAATATGGTGCCTTCAGGTACGACGGTTTCGGGATACTCTCCTAGGGTTGGCTCGGCGATGTATGGCTCTACCAGCGCCTTACCGTTTACGTACACCTTGCCATCCTTTATTTCCACCCTGTCACCTTCAACCCCTATTACCCTTTTTATATAGTTTACGCGGGGATTATCGGGATTTCTAAACACCACTATATCTCCATGTTCAGGATGCCTGAACCTATAACCCAGCTTGAGCACAATAAGCCTGTCACCGGATTCCAGGGTGGGATGCATGGATGACCCTTCCACCATTACCACGTCAAACACGAACATGCGCAGCAAAAAAGCCAGCAACAAAGCTATGACGATAGACTGAAGCCATTCCACCCATTCGTTATTTTTTACTTCTTCCATTATATTCACCTAACTTTATACAAAGATTTAACGAAAATTTAAGCCACCCTTTTCTTGGCCGATTATCAACTGGGATAACCAGCCGAAAGGGTAGGAAATAGCTCAGTACAATATATTACCATTGATTCTGAAATTTTGCATCACCTTTTTTAGACAACCGGGGGAATGCAATTGACAACAGGCCTCTCCAGTTTATTGAATTGCACTACCCCTTCTTCTAGCATTTACAATTGTTTTGCAGTATGATACCATAATAATGTAAACGGTGTAAAATGGAAGTTACCAATCAACTGAAATAGCGGCTCAAAATAAATCATAGTATACCTCCCAAATTTCCAGCAAAGAGCGTGCAATATGCCTTTCTAAAGTTCCATTTTAATTTGTTTTACGCCAATTCGATATCAAATTGGTAATACAGGGAAAAGGGTGTTGTCCATGCCCGATATGCTTGTGAAGCTTTACGCACTGCCCGATAACAGGGATAATATTGAAAAGCTAGAAAGACAAGGGATATACATAAAAAGGGCGCTTGCCCCCGATAAATTTAGAATAGTGGAATACGTGCGGAGTAGATTTGGGGATGGCTGGGCGGGGGAATGCGACGTAGCATTTTCAAGAAACCCCATATCCTGCTTTATAGCGGTGAAGGAGCATAAGGTGGTAGGATTTGCCTGTTATGATGTCACTTCTAAGGGCTTTTTCGGCCCTATAGGCGTGGATGAGGAAGTAAGGGGCTATGGCATAGGAAAAGCATTGCTTTTAGAGTGCCTCCATTCGTTGAAGAATGAAGGTTATGCCTATGCCATCATCGGCGCAGCAGGAGAAGATGTTATTGAATTTTATGAAAAGGTAGCCGGAGCCAAAGTAATAGAGGATTCATCTCCCGGCATATATAGTCGCATGATAAAGTATTAGCGCCATGTCATTAAAAGGGATCATGGCAGGTAAACAATATGGCATGAAAATGAAGTATAAAGGGAAAGCATTTGTGTTTCATACGTTTTATATTGAAAAGTTGGATTTTTAAGCTTGTCATCAGTGTTTGTGAAAATAAACTGAGACAGGCTTTGATGTTCATGAACTATGAAGAAAAAGCCTTGTCTGGCGAAATTGTTGTTTGCATTCGATAAGATGGAAGGGAATGAAGGTTATGAAGATTGATCATTTAAGCTTAGAGCAAAAGATAGGACAAATGCTGATGGTAGGCTTTCATTCTACCTTTTACGATGACCATATTGAACAGCTGATAAGGGAATACAAGATCGGGAATGTTATACTCTTTTCCCGTAACATTGAGGATATTAATCAGACCAGGGAGTTGTGTGCACAAATCCAAAGCCAGGCCATCAAATACACAGGGATTCCCGCCTTTATTTCCATTGACCAGGAAGGCGGCATGGTTGTCAGGTTCCATAAAGATGTCACATATTTACCCGGCAACATGGCCGTGGGAGCCACGTATGACCCGGCCAATGCCCGAAAGGTAGCCACCATAGCTGCAAAAGAGCTCAAGGCACTGGGCATAAATATGAATTTTGCACCGGTTTTGGATGTGAACAACAATCCCTTAAATCCCATAATAGGCGTTAGGTCATACGGGGAAGACCCGAAAAAGGTGGCAGACTTTGGGGTCTCCTATATAAAGGGGCTGCAGGGGAACGGCGTTATCGCCACTGCCAAGCACTTTCCGGGACATGGGGATACGGCTGTGGATTCTCACGTTGACCTGCCACTGGTACCCCATGATAAGGAGAGGCTGCAGAGGGTTGAACTCTATACCTTTAGAAAAGCGGTGGAAAGCGGTGTTGATGCCGTAATGACGGCTCACATACTCTTTCCCGCTCTGGAGGACGACAGGCTGCCTGCTACTTTATCCTACAACATCCTCACAAAGGTTTTGAGGGAGAAACTGGGTTTTAATGGCGTAATTGTCACGGATTGTATGGAAATGAGCGCAATTGCGAAATACTTTGGCACTGCTGCAGCAGTGGTACAGGCTATAAAGGCGGGTGCCGATCTGGTTTTAATCTCCCACACCAAGGAAACCCAGATAGGAGCTTTTAACAAGATTAAAAAGGCCGTTTTGAGGGGCGAAATATCCATTGATAGGATAGATGAATCGGTTAACAGGATACTGAGATTGAAACAAAAATACCGCCTGTTTGAGAATCCGTATCCGGACGAAAGCGGTATTAAACTCATTGGGAGCAAGGAGCATTGGGAGATTGTCCGGGAGATTAGCCTGAAAAGCATAACCCTGGTCAAGGATGAGTTTAAACTTTTGCCTGTTAGAGGTAAAAATATTTTAGCCGTATCTCCCCAAATGATGCCTGCTTCGGCTGCTGATGACAGAATGCTCCCAAGCCTATCTTTTGCTGACTCTTTTGTATCTTTTGCTGACTCTTTTGTAGATCGGTTTGGGGGTACAAGGAAGGTCATCCCATTAAATCCTGATGAACCAACCATAGACTCTATTGTGGCGGAGGCGGTGGGTAAAGATGCCGTTGTGGTGGGGACATATAACGCCCACCTGAATCCTGCTCAGGCAAAGCTGGTGAACTCATTGCTGGATGCCAGCAAGAAGGTCATGGTGGTGGCTTTGAGGAACCCATATGACCTGCTGAGCTTTAAGGGAGTTTCGACATATCTATGCGCTTACGAATATACTCCGCTTTCGGTGGAAAGCGTTCTGGAGGTTTTGAATGGAAAAATTGTGCCACAGGGCAAATTGCCGGTTTCGCTATGAAAAGTTATTTTTTGACTATAAATGAAAAGGGAGATAGTCAGAACGCTGTGGCTATTTCATCTGCGTTGAAATGCAGCTTGAAACATGATGGATCGGCAATAATTATAGAGAATAGGGTAAAGGAAAATTGTTTGTCGTTTTAGACCATAAGAAATGAGCTTATGAATCAGGGAGCATATAATGTGTATTCACCCTGTAATGGTATCTGGAGCCCTAAGAAGGAGTATAATTGTGCTTGTTTTAACATGGTCAGGTGCTTTTGGGAGATACCGTTGATATGTAAGTTTTTTAGGAATCACGGGTTAAGAAAAGGCAGACGATATGATGTCCCTTTAAGTTATGTGATATTGTGCAAAGATGGAAAAACGAAGTACCGAGTAGAGGATAATAGCAGATTTTATGTTCAGCTTAAAGATTTGCGGAAATATATCGACCAAATAATTAATGTTAAGGGCATAATTAAGAACGGTTATAGATAAAGGGGATAAAATAAGCATCTTGCTTTGCGATAGGAGCATGAGCTTAGGAATAAATGACGACAATTCAGCAGTGTGGATAGAGCCAGTGAATAAGGAGTGGCTGGTCAAGAGAGGGTTCTTTCCAAATAATCGCAGCCGAGAAAATCACGCTGAAAAAAGTCAAGGTGGGGGGCGTAATGAATTTTCACTTGCGCCCAGACTTAACGCCCAGACTTAAAATGCAACACAACAACACCGAAATCAAAATAGAGTATTCAAAATTGAGTACTAAGGAGGCAAATAATGTGATATTGAGCGCAAGCCGCAGGACCGACATAATCGCTTTTTATTTGGACTGGTTTTTTAACAGGCTAAAAGAAGGATATGTTCTCGTACGAAATCCGATGAACTATCATCAGGTCAGCAAGATATATTTGAATCCTACGGATATAGACTGTATTGTGTTTTGGACAAAGGATCCTACAAATATACTGGGCCGCCTTGATATGCTGAAAGATTATTTCTATTACTTTCATGTGACCATCACGGGGTATGGTAGGAATGTGGAGCCAAATGTGCCGCCCAAAGAAAAGGTTATACGGTCTTTTCAGGAACTTTCGCGGAAAGTGGGCAATGAAAGGGTGATATGGAGGTACGATCCCATAATACTTTCCAGAGAAATCGATGTGGAATTCCACCGCAAAAAGTTTGGTTATATTGCGACTTGTTTAGCAGGCTATACCAGGCGGTGTACCATAAGCTTTGTGGATATGTACAAGAAAACCGAGCGCAACACTAGAGGGTTAAACATGTATGAGATAAGCCATGCGCAAATGTTGGACATAGCCGGTGTTATCGCTGAGATCGCAAGTAAATACGGAATAGAGGTTCAGAGTTGTTGCGAAGAGGTAGAGCTTTCTCACTTAGGGATCAACCATGGCAAATGCATAGATGATGAGCTCATAAGCCGTATATCCGGCCGCAAGATTAACGCCAAGAAGGATAAAAACCAGAGAATAGCATGTGGTTGCGTAGAGAGCGTGGATATAGGAGTTTACAACACCTGCAGGCATGGGTGCTTGTATTGCTATGCTAACTACAGCAGCAAAGCGGTATACACTAATGTAAAGCTGCACGATCCTTTTTCACCCATGCTGGTGGGAAATGTAACACCTGAAGATGTGATTATCGAGAGGA
>NZ_VSCO01000190.1:0-2889 GCF_047459465.1 Caldicoprobacter sp.
CTTTACGGTTATAGACGAAAATGAGATCAAATTTCTTCCAACTTTATAAATATAATTAAAAATATATAAGTATATAAGGGAGGAACTCTTTAATCCTCCCTTAATTTTACCACCCGTGCGGCCATACGGCGCTTTTCATCGCTGATGGCTGCATAATGTTTGCGAGTGGTGTTGACGTCCTTGTGTCCCAACACGTCGGCCACCAGATATATGTCGCCGGTTTCGCGATAGAGGGTGGTGCCGTAGGTGCTCCTCAGTTTGTGTGGAGATATGTTTTTGAGCGGCGTTACCAATTTTGCGTACTTTTTAACCAGATTTTGTACAGCACGGTTGCTTATCCTGCGCCTTTGGAGGGATAGGAAAAGGGCATCCTCATGTCCGGGTAAGGCTTCAATTTTCTTTCGTTCCTCTAGGTATTCCAGCAAGGCTTTTCTGACCTCATCACCAAAGTAGAGGATGACTTGATTGCCGCCCTTACGGGTTATCCTGAAGCCGTTTACGTTAAAATCCAAATCGGATATATTAAGGCCTACGCATTCGCTTATGCGTATGCCAGTACCTAAAAACACCATCAAAATGGTTATATCCCTAAGCTTAGTGTAGCGATGATAGCATTTTTGCTTTTCGGTCAGCCCTTCACCGGTCTCGACGATATCCAGCAGCCGAGCCACCTCGTCAGGTTCAAGCCGGATGATGGGCTTTTCGTGAATTTTAGGGAGGTCGACCAGGGCAGCCACATTTTTGTCCAGCTTTTCATTTTTAAAGTAATATGCAAAAAAGGAGCGCAGGGCAGACAGCTTGCGAGCCTTGCCGGGTTCATGGTTTTGGTGTTCCACATCTGGAACAGAAGGCCTGCTGTAATAGGTGAGGTATTCGAGAAACATCTCTATATGTACGGGTTTAACCCGATTTAAATCCTCCAGGGTAAATAGCGAAAAAGGAGTTATGTGGGAAAAATCCTCTATTTGAGTTGTTAGGAATTCAAAAAATAGTCTCAAATCGTAAGCGTAGTTTATCCGCGTGAGTATGGAAGTGTTGGGTTCAATGGCGCGGAAGAAATCCTTACAAAATTCGGGAAGCTCCTGCAGAATAGCTCGCAGCTTCAATATGTTTTGCTGATTCTGCTGTACGCTGAAAGGCTTTTGTTCAGACATTTTGAAAGCCCCCCCTCAGGTTTATCTCAATATACTTTTCGCAAAACTTGTATTTTGCGCATAGTTATTTATTCCTCAAATGACCCTTCTCCTTCTTCAGCCCCAGTGCCATTTTGGGGTTTTCCAGAAGTGGCCAATTTGATAGCAAATCTGGCCAGCTTATCACAGCGATTATTCCTTTCATCATCGCTGTGCCCTTTTACTTTGATCCACTGAATTTTGTGGATGGAGCTCAACTCGATAAGCCGTTTCCATAAATCCTGATTTGCAACCGGCTGTTTATCTGAGGTTTTCCAGCCGCATTGCTGCCATTTTTTTATCCAGCCCTTATCGAAAGCATTAAACAGATATGCGCTATCGGTATAAATTTTGACTATGCACGGCTCCTTCAGCATTTCTAAGGCTTTTATGGGCGCCATGAGTTCCATACGATTGTTTGTGGTACTTTCTTCATAGCCATATATTTCCTTTTCAATGCCCTTATATGACAATATGGCCGCCCAGCCACCCGGGCCTGGATTACCGCTGCAGGCTCCATCGGTGTAAATTTCAACCTCTTTCATATTGACCTTTCATCCTTCCAGATATTCCCTTCCATATTCTTTCCGATAGCCTTTGCTTTGAGCATACAAGCGTTTACCGCTTCAATGACGGCACTTCGAAATCCTAGTTTTTCTAAATAACGAACTGCTTCTATGGTGGTTCCGGCCGGCGATGACACCATGTCCTTGATTTCTCCGGGATGTTTTCTAGATTCTATCAGCAACCTGGCAGTTCCGATGACGGTTTGGACGGCCATCCTGTATGCTACATCTCTCGGCAGGCCCGCCAGTACCCCGCCATCCGCCAATGCTTCTATAAACATGGCCACGTATGCCGGCCCGCTTCCACTCACAGCAGTAACGGCATCCATGAGGTTCTCAGAAACTTCTTCGACCTCACCGAGTGAATGCAGTATATTCTTTACTGCCCTCAATTCATCTGGCAAGAGGTCATGGTTCGTGCACAGCGCCGTCATGCCCTCCCCCACCAAAGCCGGAGTGTTTGGCATGGTACGCACCACTTTGCACCTGTCGCCTATAATCTGCTTTATGAAATCGACCGTGATCCCAGCAGCTATTGAGATGAGTATATGCCTTTCCTCAAGACAATCCTTTATCTCAAGCAATACCCTTTCATATGTATTGGGCTTAACAGCTAGTATGACGATATCGCTGTTTAATACCACCTGCCGATTGTCCTTTGCCGCGCATATTCCTAGCTCGGCCGACAACCTGTTAAGCTTGTCTACGTCCACATCAAAAGCACATACGCTATTTGGTTGTACGATGCCGCGAGCTATAACCCCTCTCATAATGGCATTTGCCATATTGCCAGCACCTATAAAGCCCAAACGGTAGCTCCCCTTCCCTTCCGGCATCGCTTTCCTCCTTTCGGATAAATCAATCTTTGTTAGAAATTATATCACAAAAAATGGTACATGTGTTAAATTGAAAGAAATTTTTGCTCTACATACGTTAAGAATAGGCTTAAAATGAGCAAAATAAAAATTAACGGAATGCTTGACTTAGAAAAATAAATATCATATAATAGTAAACGTCAAAAGAATAGGTATAGGGGAGTAGCTCAATTGGTAGAGTAGCGGTCTCCAAAACCGTTGGTTGCGGGTTCGAGTCCTGCCTCCCCTGCCAAAAGCTAGACGCCATGCGGCTTTCATCCCACTGTACGTTACAGG
>NZ_VSCO01000043.1:0-13543 GCF_047459465.1 Caldicoprobacter sp.
GTGACAGGTTATCCAAATAATCCATTAACCCAACACTTTCCCAATAAAATCCCTGATAATGCAGAAAACATCGTGTTTAGCTATAGCCCAGCATTTTTACAGGGCGGTCAATTTTGGGGCTTGAGATTTGAAACAGATTCAAATTCCATTGAGAATTATATTGATCAATTATCAAAAAGAGCAAAGTGGATAGGAAAATCAGGAGATAGCCAAGCTGAAGCAAACGGCATATCTTGGGGTAAATTTAGCGATCTGGGCTATATTGATTTATTACCAGAAGATTTTACAATTTACATTATTTACAGCAAACCTTACAAACCTAATGATTGGAACCATGGTGAGTTAAGTCTTGTTGCTATTAGCGAACAAAGAAATGAGATTATATTTCTTGCAGAAGACTGGTAATTATCTTATGATAAATATTCAAATCTTTAATACGTATTATTTTACTACTGCGACATAATCTAATTATATCAGTAATCTCTAATGCGGAAAGACTTTTTTCCCTTTACGGAACGACTTTATTTTTCATGGAAAAACTTAAGCCAAAAACAAATTCCAAACTTGATCCTTATCTCCTTTTTTTCTTACCCCCTAACTATGTTAATTTAAAAAAAACCCTTTCCATTTCCCTCTCCTCAAACCCGCATGAATTCTACATGGGATTTTTTGACTCAAGAAAAAAGGGATAAGGGGCTTAAATTCAACACTTCTCTCAATTCTTACCCACTTATCCCTCCTCTTTTTCTGACTTGATTCTTAATCCTTTTCCACTATCCCTTCCCTTTCAGAACCCCTTTTTTCGCAGGCGGAAATGGTTTTTTAATAATATACACAACAGGAATCACTTTTTTCGCTTCTCACTCCACCGTAACGCTCTTGGCAAGGTTTCTGGGCTTATCCACGTCACAGCCCTTGGCCACTGCTACATAGTATGCAAACAGTTGAAGTGGTATCACCGCTAGAACGGGCGCCAGAATATCATATACCCTGGGTATATATATTACCCTATCCGCTTCCTCTTCTATCTCGGTATCGCCTTCCATGGCCACAGCTATGACAAAGGCACCCCTTGCCTTCACTTCCTTTATATTGCTCAAAGTCTTTTCAAACAGCGCCTTTTGAGTGGCCAAGGTAACTACAGGGGTGCCATCTTCTATCAGGGCTATGGTGCCGTGCTTGAGCTCCCCTGCAGCATAAGCTTCCGAATGGATATACGAGATCTCCTTTAGCTTGAGTGAACCTTCCATGGCTACCGCATAGTCTAGCCCCCTGCCCATGTAGAATATGCTGCTAGAATTGAATACCTCATCAGCATACCTCTGAATAATCTTCTTTTTATCTAGTACCCTTTGCGCTAGCTCGGGCAATCTGCTGATCTCCTCAATTAGCCGCTGGTATTCATCGGCCGATATTTTGCCCATCTTATCGGCAAAATCCAGCGCCATCATATACATGCACAAAAGCTGGGTAGCATATGCCTTGGTGGAAGCCACGGCAATTTCTGGACCAGCCCATGTGTACACCACATGGTCAGCCTCCCTGGACACCGTGCTCCCCACCACGTTGGTGATAGCTATAACCTTGGCCCCCACCTTCTTGCACATCCTCATGGCAGCAATGGTATCGGCCGTCTCACCTGACTGGCTTATAATGATGACTATGTTATCCTTACTTATCAATGGATCCTTATACCTAAACTCAGAAGCAATTTCGACATCCACTGGTATCCTTGCCAGCTTCTCAATCACGTACTTGCCAACCACTCCAGCATGATACGCCGTTCCGCATCCGATGATTATAATCTTACCGGCCTTTTCAAGTTGTTCCTTTGTGATATTCAAATCGTTCAAGTTAACCCTTCCGTCCACAATGCGAGAAGCCATGGTATCCTTCAGCGCCTTTGGCTCCTCGTGTATTTCCTTTATCATAAAATGCTGGTATCCACCTTTTTCTGCCGCTTCTATATCCCACTTAACCTCAAACACTTCTCTTTGAACCTTTCTGCCGTACTGGTCTATGATCTCTACTCCATCCCGGCGTATTAAAGCTATTTCCCTGTCTTCCAGCAGATACACCTTTCGGGTATATTTCAATATGGCGGGTATATCAGAAGCTATATAATTCTCGCCATCCCCCAGTCCTATCACCAACGGGCTGTCCTTGCGCGCCACCACCATACAGTCGGGATGATTCTTTGCGATAACTCCCAGCGCATAAGAGCCCTCAATCCTGTCCAGCGCACTTCTCACTGCCTCCACAAGGTCGCCGCGGTAATAGTAATTGATAAGGTGTGCAACCACCTCCGTATCGGTTTCCGAAACAAAGACATACCCTTCCTTCTGGAGCCAATCCTTAAGCTTCATGTAATTCTCTATGATGCCGTTGTGAACTATTGCAATGTCTCCCGACTGATTGGTATGGGGATGCGAGTTGACATCGGAAGGTTCGCCGTGTGTTGCCCATCTGGTATGCCCTATTCCCAGCGTACCCTGAAGCTGATCGGGATCTATTCTCTGCTCTAATACGCTGAGCCTTCCCTTGGCCTTGCTGATGGTTATACGACTGCCATTATGAACGGCCACTCCAGCCGAGTCATATCCTCTGTATTCAAGCGCCTTCAAGCCTTCAATCAGAATCGGTAAAGCCTGCTTATCACCTATATATCCAACAATGCCGCACATTACATATTCCTCCCCTGTCCTTACCGGTTAAACTTTGCATTGTAACACCGCATCCAATGAGATCATATAGTACATCTATATTATCACACAAATATACATCAATACAATTTTTCAAAGGCAAAAATAATAGCTTGGAAGCACATAAAGCACCTCCAAGCATCCACCCCCTGATCATATCAGCGTTACACTATGCCTTGAGCCATCATGGCCTCAGCTACCTTGATAAAGCCTGCCACGTTAGCTCCAACGATCAAGTTGCCCTCGTGTCCGTATTCTCTGGCAGTTGCACTGATGTTCCTGTAAATATTGGTCATTATCTGCTTCAGCTTTGCATCCACCTCTTCAAAAGTCCAGGAATACCTCATGCTGTTCTGGGTCATCTCCAAGGCGGAGGTAGCCACCCCGCCGGCATTGGCGGCTTTTCCCGGAGCAAACAACACGTTGTTGCTCAAGAACACATCCGTAGCCTCGGGAGTACACGGCATGTTTGCCCCTTCCGCCACTGCAAAGCAGCCATTGGCAACCAGAGCCTTAGCAGCCTTCCCGTCCAGTTCATTTTGAGTGGCACAAGGCAGAGCGATATCGCATGGGATTTCCCATATGCCCGCAGGCCCCTCATGGTACTCAGCGCAGGGATGAACGTCGGCATACTCCCGAATTCGCTTTCTCTCAACTTCCTTCAGCTGCTTGATGGTATCCAATTTTATCCCATCGGGATCAAAAACGTACCCATTGGAATCGCTCATGGCGATGACCTTGCCGCCCATCTGTATGGCTTTTTCGGCGGCGTAAATGGCCACGTTGCCGGAACCCGATATCACTATCCTTGCCCCTTCAATAGATTTGCCCTTTTCCCTTATCATCTGATCAGTAAAATACACCAAGCCATATCCGGTAGCCTCTTTTCTAACAAGGCTTCCGCCGTATGTCAATCCCTTGCCGGTGAGCACCCCTTCAAAGGCATTCCTAAGCCGCTTGTACTGTCCAAACATGTACCCGATCTCGCGGGCTCCAACGCCTATATCGCCAGCGGGCACGTCAGTATCAGGTCCAATATGGCGGAAAAGCTCGGTCATGAAGCTCTGGCAAAAGCGCATGATCTCGCCTTCGGACTTGCCCTTGGGATCAAAATCGCTGCCCCCTTTACCGCCGCCTATGGGCATACCGGTCAGCGAGTTTTTGAATACCTGCTCAAAGGCCAAGAACTTGATAATCCCAAGATATACCGAAGGGTGGAAACGGATACCTCCCTTGTAGGGGCCAATTGCGCTGTTGAACTGTACCCTGAATCCCCTGTTTACGCGTACCTTCCCCTGGTCATCCACCCATGGCACCCTGAAAATGATCTGGCGCTCGGGCTCCACCAATCTCTCAAGTATGCCAGCCCTGATATACTCTGGGTGCCTGTCTAACACCACCGTTAGTGACTCTAGCACTTCAGTGACAGCCTGATGAAATTCCGGCTCACCGGGATTTCGTTCGATCACCTGCTGTATTACTTCCTGCACATAAGACATAGACATACTTAACCATTCCTTTCATTGCAAATATGTCTGTCACCCTTGCAAAAATATGATTTTCCGTCACCTAGCCCCCATTACCATAGCGCAACAAAGCGCACAAATTCTTGCATCAACAAAAAGTTTTTTGCATTTTTGATTTTCTCGATTTTCAATTTATTCTAAAATCATCAAAATTATAGCATATGAGCTTCAATTTTTGCAAGTATTTCGTGTAAAATTTGCATTGTCCCCGGTGGCCATGGCTGATAGATTTGCCAATTTTGCTTAAATTGGGTCATATCTTATGCCAATTGAATTTGCAGCCCTTATAAAGGTAATTCATCCACCGCAAACGATGTCGCCATAGTGCTTACCCAAAATATCCACTACATCGCCGTCTACCCGGTTATCCTTTACCTCTCGCCACATTATATCCATGGTCTCCTTCTCCCCATAACCCGCCCTGTAAGGCCTGTCTTCGGTTATGGCTCCCACCATATCGGCCACGGCCATCACCCTGGCTCCCAGATCCAGCTGGCCAGCGGTGAGGTGGAAGGGATAACCGCTGCCGTCCAGGCGCTCATGATGAAATGCAGCCCAGTCCCGCACCTTATCCATCACATTCAGCCGATCGATCAGGCAGTAAGTATAATATGGATGCTGCTTGATTACGCGGTATTCCTCGTCGGTCAGCCTTCCATGCTTATGAAGTATAGTATCGGGTATGGCAAGCTTGCCCAGATCATGCAGCAGGCCTGCTATCTCCATAAAGAACAGGTCTTGTCCCCTCATGCCGCAAAACTCTGCCAGTTTTACGGCTATTGACGCTACGCGCTGGGAATGCTGCGCCGTAAACGGGCTCTTTCTGTCTACAATCCTTGCACAGAGATGGGAAAACTGCCGTATATCGTTGGCATTCATCTTGATATCCATTGAGGGAAAATCAATGTGCTCTACCGCAGATCGATATTCATTCACGATATCCAGCCAAAACGATTCCTGTATGGATAAACTCAAAAAAGCCTCCACCAGCTCAGGATTAAACATGGAACCCTTATATTTCAAAATGGTATCCACGATATCCTCTATCTGTGTCAATACCGGCCGATGAGGCTTTATTTGCACCTCTATCCTGTCGGCTAAATGGATGATCTGGGCCTCTAAAGGTACATCTAACGAACTGCTTTGTATCTCGGAATAGTCGGTATGGTGGTAAAGGATGAAAGGTTTGATGCCTTTAAGTATGTCTACCATTTCGACCAGCACAGAGCCCTCATGACAATGGGGCCATAAGATTTCCTTATCCGTGTGAAATTTCCTGGCCTTTTCCTTGGTCATAAATGACTCAATGCCTATGTCATGCAGGTATGATGCAATCACAAGATCAGAAGGGTTATGGCCCGGCTTTACTTTTTCAAACAGCCGAAAGGCGATATACGCTACCCTCTGCCCATGGTGATGTGAACCCCTCTCCATGAGGTCAACAGCGCAGGCCAGCATCTCGGCAAAATCAAGAAGATTGGCTGTAAATTCCAAAAAACTCCCTCCATCCATCTTTATCTAGGGTTTTCTAAAAGCGCATCGAGTTGCTCCTTGGCTTGTTCCAAAGTAATAGGTACTGTTATATTATAGCTCTTTTCTTTGAGATGCGCAAATAGGTCCACCAGGATAGGGGGTTCGAGATTTGCTGACTCCAATACATCCCTCTGGATAAACACCTCGTGAGGATTTCCCTTTGTAAGTATCTTGCCATCGTATATCACGTACACCGTGTCGGCTATATAGGGCACCAGATTTACATCATGGGTGGTAATGATCAGTGTGGTGCCATTTTCACGATTGAGCTCATTGAGCAGACCCATCATTTCCCTCTTGGAAGCAGGATCCAGACCGTCAAACGGCTCATCCAGTATCAAAATCCTTGGCGACATGGCTATGGCGCCTGCCAGAGCCACCTTTTTCTTTTGTCCCCCACTCAGGTAATGGGGTATCCTGTGCAGCAAATCCTGGATCCCGAGCTTGGTCGCTACCATCATTACACGCCTTTCTACCTCTTCCCTGCTTAGCCTCTCGTTTCGCGGAGTAAAAGCAATGTCATCGTAAACCGTTGGCCCTATTATCTGTTCATCGACGTTCTGGAAAACCACTCCGATACTTTTCCGCACCTGCTTGAAATGCTTATGGGGCTCTAGCCCCATGACCTTTACCGAGCCTTCAACGGGTGCCAGCAGACCCATCACATGGGCAAGCAACGTGGTCTTGCCAGCGCCGTTGGGGCCTAAAATGACCACCCTTTCGCCGGGACGTACCACAAAGTCCAGGCCGCACAGCGTCACCTGGGTGTTATCAGGATATATGTGCTTTATGCACTTAACTTCTACAAGAGCCTCCATGCTATCACCATCCCCATCACTATAAGTACAGAAAGAACGATAACCACCACATCAGGATAACCCAATTTCCACCATCTTCGCGCTACCGGGATGCCCCCGTCATATCCCCTAAGAAGATATATCCTGTACATCCTCTGGCTCATCTCAAATGAATGCAATAAGACTAATCCGACCGTAGATGCCATATTCTTAAGGTTCATGACCACGTTAAAGGGGTGATAACCACCCCTCACTCTCATGCTGCGCAGCAGGCTACTCACCTGGTCAAGCAAAATAAAAAAAGAGCGGTAGGTAAATAAAAATATATCCACCAGCGTCCCGGGTAAATAGGCCGATAAAAAGGCAAATACCTCCACCCAGGGCGTGGTAGCCAGCAAAAACAGGGTCGCAAGGGCAGCCCCCGTACCCTTTAATATTACCAAAAAGCCGGATGCCCACGACTCTTGAAACTTGAGCAGGGCAAAAAGGAGGCTGAAAAAAAACGGATAAAATAGTAGGTGTGCTATCTCCTTAAATTGCACCCTAGCCACCAGATGCAAAACCAATAAAACGGCTATCAGCGCTCCCAATGTCAAAACATCGCCGCTTGCCATGATTGCCCACAACAAGCATAACACCATCAACAGCTTGGATGGCACGCCAGCGCGATGGAATAAGCTGGTACCGTTGCTAGCCATACGGTCTATTTCAGCCAAATGCAATTCTAATCCCTCCCCTACCAATCCTTATTGGGCGTAGGGTTTATCATATCCGGCCGTACCTTCATAAAAAATCTTATGACCAAAGCAGTTACCACGCTCTCCGATATGATGCCCAAGCACAGCACGACTAGCACGGCAGCCCATCCCGCTAAGGCCATCCTACCAAAACGATAAGCCGCGTCTTCATGGCGTAACCCTTCATCCTGTCCGCTGGCCCCATCTCCAGCGTGATTGTCCCTGTGTAACATGCCTTCCCCCGACCTTATATCCACCATTCCTATGGAACTTAAAAACAGAACCATGAGGGCGGTGGACAGCAAAACAGCTACTGTCGTTGATATGATGGTTGAAGGCACGCTGCCAATTTTGCCCTTTAGCAGCCTAAAAGCAACGCCACCCACCAGCGCCTCTACGCCTACGCTCAGCGTATTTAAACCCACTACCGTGATCCCGCCGTGGCCCAAAAGGGCCAGAATGAAATTCACCACAAAAACTACCACAAAGCCCAATCCCGGCCCTACCAGCATGCCGGCTAAAGCAGCAAAATTCATATGAAAGGGTATAAAGCCCAAAGGCACCGACATGGTAATCAGCATAACCGCCGCCATCATGGCAATTTCAGGTATTTTACCCCGCACCTTCTCGGCCTCCACCCTTTTCAAGATGACAAACACCGTCACCAGGCTAATCAGGTACCCTGCTACCCACCATATGGTGGGCACTACTCCATCTGGCAAGTGAACGTGGCTCATCCAGCTCCCCCTTGCTTAGAATACATTTGTCATCGCCGCAACAACTAATTGCAAATAATTTGCATTTTGCTTTACCATTATATGCCTCGTCTTTTAGTTTGTCAAGTGCAGCACAGATTATAACCAAAAAGTTCAATCCGTACAAATTACACAAAAATTTCTTTCATTTTTATCAAATCTTGCAATATACCAAAACTGGCTAAAAGTATATAATTAATATCATATAGTTTAAAACTCATGCAATAAGTAACAATAAAATGCTTCTATGATATGATACTACCATTGGTGTTGGCTGAAAGGAGAGCGCAGCAGTGCAAACGTTGAACTACCAGGTAAAAGAAACATTAGATGATATACAAGAGGTACTATCCATATTAAAGAGAAAAGACAAGTCAAAGCGTCCCCGTGCTTTTTTATGGAACAAAGTAAGCGACGAGGTGCACCGGCAAATTCTCTACATGATAGCGCAGGAGCTCAATTTGCCCAGTCCTCGATTCATCGCTTCAAAGGACCTTGAGAAGCACAAATTTAAATTTTTGGATGATCAGCCATTGAACGGCTTGTATTCATATTATAAAAACAGAGTACCCAGAAAAGATGGCGTCCATGTCATCACCAACATATGTGACCAGTTGGGCATTCCACAGGTATCCGAGGACGAATGGATCCAATATATAGCCACGCATAACATTTTCTCGTGGGGCAACATCCCCAAAGAGGCCAAGAGGAAAATACTGCTCATGGCCTGCCAGGAGCTGGGATACCCCCATCCCATTTACATCAAGAACGATGATTTTTCGCACAAGTTCAAATTTTTAAACGGTAAAACCCTCACCGGATTTTACAGCTACTTTAAAAGCATCTCGCAGGATATAAGGGGCAGCGTCATAAAAAACATGTGCGACATGCTGGATATTGAAATCACCGAACAGGATTGGATAACCTATATCACCGACCAGTCAATAAGCGTATTTTGGGATGTCATCCCCCACAAAGTCATAAGGAATTTGCTGTTTAGGGCTGCGCGAGAACTTGGATACTCCAACCCGAGAATGATGTCGTCCGATGATTTGAAGGTGGGCCTAAATTTCCTGAACGGCATGTCGCTGTACAGCTTTGCCTCCAGGTTTTTCGGCTTAAACAGGGGCGGTATGCGCAGCATCGACTTCATATGTGACGTCTATGGAGTGCCGGAGCTCACCTTTGAAGAGTGGCTACACTTCATTGCATATCAAAAGAACTTCAAATGGGAAGCGGTGCCCAAGCCCTACCTGGCAAAAATTCTGTTTATGAAGGCTCGGGAAGAGGGCAAATCCAACCCGCGAATGCTGAAGGCTGAAGACTTTTCCAAGCCCACCTCATTTTTGAACAACAAACCCCTGACCAGCCTGTACACTTACTACAGCATCTTGGCCTTCAACACCGGTAAGGATACCTTGACCTTTATGTGTGACGACCTGAACATACCGCCGTTGAACATAGAAGAGTGGATATCCCAGATTGGGGAACCCAACTCCAAGGTTACATGGGAATCGGTCCCCAAGGAAATTGCCAGGGAAATGCTGTACAGGTGTGCGCAGGAGCTTGGGCTTAAAAATCCCCGACTTATGGGTTACAGGGACTTCTGCCTCACAAAATTTGAGTGTCTGAACGGCAAAACGCTGTCAGGGCTTTATGCATATTACAGCTTGAGGGTACCTTCCGACAAAATTCCAGTTGCACAATATATATGCGATTCGCTGGGGGTTGAAAAGCTAACGATAAATGAGTGGATCAACATGATAGCCAACTGCAACATGTGCAGATGGGAAAGCGTTCCCCTAAGGGTACAGAGGGAAATAGTAATCCGGGCAGCCATTGAGATGCAGGTATTCCATCCCCGGCTCATGGGCACAAAGGAGTTTGACTCGGTGGAGCTCAAATTCCTAAACAACAAAACCTTAAGTGGCCTATATTACCACTATGCAGCCAAGCTCAATGACCCTAACCAGCAGGTTACCGAGTTTATATTCAACACTCTGAACATACCTAGAATTGACATCAACCCCAAAACCGGAAGGCTGGCCACCACCGATAACATTTCCCATCGGAAGTACTTTGACAGCCTGGCCAACATAAAGGCGCTAGTAAACGAATACTTAAAGCACTTTGACCTTAAAAGCCTTTGCAGAAAACACACATTCATCAAAAACGCAAAGAAGGCAGGAATATACAAAAAGGGACTGGTAACCATACTGGCGCCCATGAACCGAAAGCAATACCTGGATTTCCTCTATGAAATATTGAAGGCGGTACCCAGGGACTGGCTAGGCCTCAGGAAACTCCGCAAAGGGGATTACAGGCTACTGAAGTCGGATCTCTACAAGCTAGCGGGCATCAAAGGACCCGTTGATAACTCCATCAATAAGATAAACTTCGCAAAGCCCGAGCTGGTACAGCTTAAAGACAAAAAAGCCGTCATTGAAGAGCTCAACGTGTACAAGAGAATTCTGGATATAAAAATAAGGAAATTCCACGACATGAAATGTACCTTTTTGGTGGAATTTGGCAACTCCTTCATATTCCGAATAGAGGCGGCTCTCTTCCCTGGCGAAGTGCTCACATCAAATACGGGATACGAGTTCGAGGTGGTTGAATGCCGCGAGCACAAGACCAATGAAGGCTATATCATAGAGCTAAAGGCTTTAGAACCCGTCACCGAAGAGGAAGTGGCGCGGATTACAACCTTCACCAGAAGCTCCAACGACGCCATACTGCTTAGCTACCTCGAAAGCTTAACGCGCCAAATAGAGGATGATACCCTCTCCCCCCTCATAGCGGTGGTGTTAGGCCTTAAAAAGGAAGCACCTCTATCAATGGGGGATATAAATTTACTTCCTGACCACGCCTATTACAACAAAAGCCTGCTTTCCAATGAGGCTCAAAAGCAGGCAGTGGCCCTGGCACTGGCCCTTGACGGCGTCAATCATGTGCTTGAAATAGTGCACGGGCCTCCAGGTACAGGCAAAACCACGCTGATAAAGGAAATAGCCCTGCAGTATTATTATGGCGGCAAAAACGTGCTGGTTTTAGCCAAGACCAACGTGGCCGTAGATAACATACTTGAAAAATTGATAGAGGACAAGGTGCGGGTACTGCGAACTGGGAACAATATAGAGTTCAAATCTTCCCTGCCCTATGCTCCAGCCGTCTCAACCTCCAATGCGGCTTATATGGCCAGGCTAAAGGGGACCAACAAGATCGTACTGGGCACTCCCCTGGGCTTTTATCTGGACAAAAACATGGAACCCGAAAGCTACGATATAGTGATCATCGACGAGGCATCCCAGATGGATGTGCCCGAGACGCTGTTCAGCCTGGGATTCGCAGACAAGGCGGTGATAATCGGCGACCACATGCAAATACCGCCCTTCCCCATCCAGAGTGAAGTACTGCTGGAGTACGACCCCCACATTGACCTTCAGACCAGCGAGGAACTTCAAAAAAGCCTCTTTGAAAAGCTCATAACCGACCAAAACAGGTTTAATTCGGTATTTCTCGATATAAGCTACCGCACCGAAAACCCCAAGATGGTATCATTTATATCGGAGCTGATATACGATGGAAAGCTCTACCCCAACACCGATTCGCTGTATTACAAAATACCCGAGCAAGAAAGGCGCCGATTGTTCCCCGATCATCCCATAGAAATCATCGATACCTCCGAGTTTTTAGACCCGCAAACCCGGGCTGAAACCGAAGAGAACTCAACCTATTACAACATGAGCGAGGCCATGCTATCGGTCAAGAAGGTGCTGGATCTGCTAAAAGCCGGAGAGAAACTGGAAGACATATGCATCATTACGCCCTATAAGGCCCAGACCGAAAAATTAAAGGAGTTATTTAAGGCTAATGCAAAGTATTTCTCCGGCTTTAACTGCTCGCTGGAAGATTTCGTTGAACACAACATCTATACCATCGACTCCTTCCAAGGCCGCGAACAGGAAAACGTCATAATCAACTGGGTACGAAGCAATTACAGCGGTCCCGGAACATATACCCGTACTGGTTTTTTGAGGGATTATCGCAGGATAAACGTGGCGCTCTCCCGTGCAAAGAAGCAGCTGATACTGATAGGAGACTTTGCCACCCTGACCAAATCCGAAAACATGAAGGTTCAATATATATTCTCAAAAATTAAAAGCATAAACAGGGAAGAAAAAATAGTATTATAATTCCTAAATTTAGGGAATACTAAAGAAGAGATTCTAATATCGAAGGAGTTGATGGAATGGACCGCTTAGCCCTTATCCTGGTCATAATAGGGGCCCTGAACTGGGGACTTATCGGTCTCTTCCAGTTCGATCTTGTGGCAACCCTATTCGGTGGACGCGATGCTCTGCTCAGCAGAATCGTATACACCATAGTAGGCGTTGCAGGGGCGTATTGCATAAGCTTGCTCTTCCGCGAAAGGGAAAAGCAAGCGCAAAGATAATAGGACACATAAAAAGCAGGGCAAACTTTTTGCCCTGCTTTTTTAATTTATAGGAGGATTATTGTCGACCGGCCATCTGTCTCTGCTGTTGCTCGATCATCCTCTTTACCATATTGCCGCCAATTCTTCCGGCATCCTTGGCCGAGATATTCCCGTTGTAACCCTGCTGGAGATTTATGCCCAACTGTCCGGCTATCTCAAACTTCATCTGGTCCAAAGCTTGTCTTGCTTCAGGAACCAGCTTTCTATTCCTGCTAGTACCGGTATTGTTGTTGTTTTGGAATTGCTGTAGCATCCAATTTCACCTCCCGTCTGCCCTTAGTATTCCACGGGACCATTAAAAATAAACGGCTTTCCCTTCATTGCATTATATTTACTGGTCTGGAAGGTTCAGAGATTTCGCTCAAGGCTTCGCCAGCTTCTTCCACAAGGCGATACCTGGTAGCAAGATCCCCTATAGAAACTATACCCACTAGCTTGTCGTTTTGCACAACCGGCAGCCTGCGAATCTTATGTCGGGCCATCAATTCGGCTGCCTCCTCTGCTTTCATAGTTGGGCTTGCGCAAATGACCTCCTTGGTCATCACAGTTCTCACAGGAGTGGTCTTCGGATCTGCTCCGTTGGCAATGCTTCTGACCACAATGTCCCTGTCAGTCAAAATGCCCACAACCTTGCCATCCTGCTGGCAGACGGGAAGGGCACCTACATTATGAATCTGCATCAGCTTACAGGCATCCAGCACTGTATTATCGGGTCCCACAACCGCAACACGTGTAGTCATTATATCCCGCAGCTCCATTATTATACCTCCCGTTTCAAAAATCGATTTATTCCTTTCGGTCTTTTTTTAGTTTTCCTCGCATCTATACAATTATTCCACGCAAATTTTCAATATAGCTGCAAGAGCCTTCGAGCTTTAATCCATGACATACCATCATCTTCAGATTTATGGAGCTGCAAATCTTTGCACCTTAAACACCAAAATATCGACAATAAAGAATATAATGATTTTTCTGAAATATTCACATTATCCACA
>NZ_VSCO01000191.1:0-2872 GCF_047459465.1 Caldicoprobacter sp.
ACGATTTCGCCAAAATAAAACGTGTGATAGTCAGGGGAGCCATACCATGTCTGATCTATCTGTGCATCAAGGTTTCCGGGTATCATATCCTGCTTGTACACCACTTTGCACTCATAATGCAGCGTGCACTCCCCTATAATGGGGGCGTTTACCTTTATGCCGGGAACCGGCGTGAGGTTGCATTCTTTAAACTTGTCAAAATCACGGCCAGATTTGCTGCCGCAAAAGGCTAGAGCTTTCTTTAGATCTCGCTTTAACGGAACGCTGACAGTAAATTCCCCCGACTGCTCGATAAGGCCGTGGGTATATCTTGATTTTCTAACAGGCACTAAAAATATGGGTTTGCCCCAAAAGACGGTGATTCCTCCCCAGCCGATGACCATAGTATTGGCTTTTTCTCCTTTGGAAGACAAAAAGAGGCCTCCGGACTTTAATTGCTTTTCTACTTCTAAAATATACTCGTCATAGGGGACTTCTCTTATGTTGCCCATAGGATATTCCTCCTTTCGGCTTGTGTCAGCATTTTATGGTGCTGAATTAACAGGAGATGTGCGGGCCTAAATATTAGGCTTGACAATTCCAATATACTATATTTTTACACTTTTTTTCAACTTCAATCTTATAAAATAGGTCTTTTTGTCGAAAGAGGAATGAGGGTCATGCTTTAAGGATTGCACTAAACAGGCGCATTTGTAGAATTATGGCATAATAAAGGGGGATACCAGATGAGCTATATGCCGGGAGGTGGCAAACAACAGGGCAAAGGTATATTGAGAAAAAGAATGTAAAGCATTGGTAAGGTAAAAATAAAAGGCAGCTGGTCAATCCAGCTGCCTTCCCGATTCCACCCAAAGCCTGTCTGCGACTTTACCCCATTCTTCGGCTATCTTTTCGCATTTAGCGGTGACTTCGTCTACCGACTCCTTATCTATAGGCTGTGTGGAATAAGCGTTGGAGCGATGAACCATTTCCCTCAATTTCTCAGGATTATCGAGCAATGGGCAGGGGCGTAGATGGTTTTTGTTAAACGGATGATTCTTCTGGTATTCCATGAAAAGCGGCGATTTCAGAGCTTCCAGCAGGCTGACATCTTTTATGTTTACGTTGGCATAGTGGATAAAGGCGCAGGGCTCCACATCTCCATTGGCATTGATGTGTATGTAGTTTCTTCCACCAGCGATGCATCCCCCGACGTATTCGCCGTCATTCCAGAAATCCAGGAGGAAAATGGGTTTTTCATTGCGGAATTTTCTGATCTGATGGTACATATACTCCCTCTGCTCAGGCCTTGCCAACAGGTCGAGGTTGGCGTCTTTGCCCAAAGGCATGTAGGTGAAATACCATCCGAACAGGCATCCTTTATCAATCATAAAATCGATATATTCTTCCGAGCCCACCTCTTCGGTATTATAGCGATGGTAACAGGCCGAAAAGCCAAACCCTATGCCATATTGTTTTAATATATCCATGCTCTTCATTACCTTTTCAAAGGTACCTTTGCCTCGCCGCATGTCGGTGGTTTCACCGATGCCTTCCACGCTGATGGCAAACACCATGTTGCCCAGCCGTTGAACTTCCTTTGCAAACTCCTCGTCTATAAGCGTTCCGTTGGTGAAGGACAAGAACAAACAGTCATTGTGCTTCTCTGCAAGGTAGAGTATGTCTTTTTTGCGTATTAGGGGTTCACCGCCCGATAGGACGTACATATAAATCCCCAGCTCTTTGCCTTCCGTAATTATTCGATCCATGGTTTCGGTGTCTAGCGAGGCTGCTTTGTCGTATTCTCCGGCCCAGCATCCGGTGCACCTCAAATTACATGCAGCGGTGGGATCCATAAGTATTGCCCACGGGATGTTGCATTGGTGTTTTTTCTTCATAGCGTCTATAATGGGGTTTCCGGCCATTCCGGCATTTACAAAGTAGTTGATGAGAAACTTCTTTTGCACGTTCGGATGGGTTTCTGTCAGTACCCTGTGTATCAATTTATTCCAGTTGTTGTCGGGATCGCTTATAATATTTCGGAAAGTGTTGATGGCGTTTTTATGGCTTTCTTTGACTGCTATCTTTTCAGCCCAATTTAATATTTTAGGTAGATTATTGATAGGATCTTTTTCTAGGTAGCTAATGCCTTCTTTTAAAAGAAATGAACTTATTAATTGATTTACTTTAGCCATTTACATTTCCCCCTTCTTTATTATTAACATATACGTCTAAATAGACATATATGTCATTAAAAGCTTAAAAAAATTATGCTTTAAGGCCGTTGAGCAGAGCATAGATGTTATTCAAATGCTCTTGATATGAGATGTTGTTTACAAAAGCCGCTTGAAGCACAAAGGTCTCAACTAAAGTAAAGATGGTAAAAGCCATGGCTTTGGGGTTGATTTCCTTGAATTCTTTTGCCCTTATTCCTTCATCAAGCAGATGCTCAAACATCCTTCTTAGCACGTTAAGGCGCTTTTCCAGCTTCCGCTTTAAAGCATTATTTTCCCTTTTTGAGAGAAGCCACATCTCCACCATCATGAGCATCTTATTCTTTTCCAAATGATATTGAGAGGTGAGCAGGGAGATAATAGTCTTTAACTTGTCCGCGGCCGATAATTTTTTGTCTTCTAATATGTTCATGCAATCGGCTTCTAAATTTTTTGAAAGTTGTTCGGCCGCATATTCGAAAATCTCCTCCTTATCTTTAAAATACTGATATAGCGTCGTGCGCCCCATATTGCACTCTTTTGCTATGTCGGCCAGATTGGTCTTATGATACCCCTTTTCTATAAAGACTTCGATGGCCTTTTGTACAATTTCCTGCTTTCTCTGTTCGAAATCAACGATCTTGGGCAATAAAGCATCTTCCTTTCCTTTTGATTTTTCC
>NZ_VSCO01000044.1:0-13409 GCF_047459465.1 Caldicoprobacter sp.
GTACGAGCCTCTTTTGTCGATATTCAAAACATGAATTTGGATGATTTGTTGGAATATAAAGTTTCAGGGGGAGGACCACTTTATGAAGAGGATATTTCATTTTCAAAGCTGGTTGCCGATTCCGAAGTAATAGTTAAGGTGGTAGCTTCCGAAAGGAAGTTCTTGCAAGGTACATCTTTAACAGGTGTTAAAGTTATTTCTGTCTATAAAGGGGACAGTGATCTGGCGAATAGCACGATATACGTTTTTGAACCGTGTTATTTCAACTTTGAGAGCCGTTTGTTTTTTGCTTACAACGGATATAATTTTATGAAGTGCGGGGAGGAATACATCTTATTTCTAAAAAAATGGCCGTATATGGACTACATGAGATATAATCCATTTTATAGGAATAAGAACATATATGTGCTGTTACACAATGGAGGCATTGATAAATACTGCACAACGGGCGTTTTATTTGATAAAGTCCTGTCTCCGGAACAAGAGTATTGCTATGGACAGATAGCGGAGTATGAGGTAATTACTTACAGCCAGGAAGAATTAAATAAATACAATGAAATTAAAAAACAAGTTTTGGAACAATTTTTAAATTCAATAAATGATTAGCCTAGCGTTAATAATTACTTTATTTGTATAGGGTAGTATTTGCTATGTATATGATAGCATTAATCTTGTATCCACAAAATTAATCCTATTTTTAGCGTAGTATTTGCTGTGTACAGAGTGGTGTTTGCTGAAGATTAAGTGTGAAATTACTGTGCGTATTCTCATAAAAATGGTCTAAAGCCATTTTTTATTCCTATGGATGTGAATGGTATTACCTGTACCGCAACAGGGGAGGACAAGACCCGGAACTGCCATTCTGCATTCGTATTGTAAAAATGGTATTGGTTGTACCGGATAAGTAGGAGAGGGGGAGACTTTGACATGAAATTTGCAAAACCATCAATGCAGTTATCAATATATTGAAAAACCGCATAGAGCATACTTCAGAGCATGGTAAAAGTGACAAAACTGTCACAGAACCGGTCACTTGAATGTCACACCGTTGTGGTAGACTCATCCTCGAAACTAAAAATGCTCTGGAGGTGCTATATGGAGATACTACGGGTTGAAAATCTCACAAAGGTATACGGCAAGGGGGAGACGGCGGTCACCGCTCTGGACAACGTCTCCTTTTCGGTGGAGAAGGGCGAGTTTGTGGCCATTGTCGGGCCGTCAGGGTCGGGCAAGTCGACGCTGCTGCACATACTAGGCGGGGTGGATTTTCCCACCTCGGGCAAGGTATACATCGACGGCACTGACATCTACAGCCTGGACAGGTCAAGGCTTGCTATTTTCAGGCGCAGGCAGATCGGCCTGATCTATCAGTTCTACAATCTGATTCCCGTGCTCGATGTGGAGGAAAACATAATGCTGCCTCTGCTGCTCGACGGCAGAAAGGAAGATAAGGCACGCTTGAATGAGCTGCTTACCACTCTGGGCCTTAAGGATAGGGCAAAGCATTTACCAAACCAGCTGTCGGGCGGGCAGCAGCAGAGGGTGGCCATAGGCCGCGCTCTCATAACCAATCCCGCTTTGATACTGGCGGATGAGCCCACGGGCAACCTGGACAGCAAAAACAGCGCCGAAATCATCGAACTGCTCAAGCTGTACAATCAGAAGTACAATCAGACCCTCATAATCGTGACGCACGATGAGAGGATTGCGCTGCAGGCCAGCCGCATCATCAGCCTCGAGGATGGCAGGATCGTAAGTGATGAGGTGATCAGGCCATGAACGTCATGAACAGGGTTACGCTGGCAACGCTGAAGAGGAGCAAAACCCGCACCATCGTCACCATCATTGGCATTATTCTGTCCACTGCCATGATAGCTGCCGTGACCACTTTTATATCCAGCTTTCAAAATTTCCTGATTAACTATACAAAGGCCGATACGGGAGACTGGCACGCAGTTCTTTACAACGCTGACCTTGATACAATTGAGGGCATTAGCCAAAACCGGGAGGTACAGGAGGTTGCTGTAACCAAAGGGATAGGCTATGCGCTGCTCGAGGGCGGTTTGAACGAGTATAAGCCCTATCTGTATGTCCTGGGGTTTGATGAAAAGGCATTTGAGATGTTGCCGGTGCATTTAAAAAGCGGCAGGCTTCCACAAAATGAAAACGAGGTTGTCGTGCCCTATCACGTCTTCACCAACGGCGGCGTGCAGTATAAGGTAGGCGATACCATTGAGCTCGACATTGGCTACCGGGTTTTAGACGATGGTACCGTCCTGGGGCAGAAGGATTATTACAGGCACGAGGAGGATGGCGCATCGGAGAAGCTGGTGGTCACAGGTACCAGGACGTATAAAGTGGTGGGGATCTGCGAAAGGCCACCGTTTGCGATAGAGGAGTACTCTGCCCCAGGATATACCCTTATCACCGTTCTTGATAAAAGCAAGCTGGGGGAGAACGACACGGCCAATGTGTATATAAAGCTCAAAAATCCCCGAAGGGTATACGACATATATGACAACCTCGGCATGGATAAGCTGCAGTACAAAGATTATGAATACAATGACGACTTGCTTAGGTTTATGGGTATAAGCCAGAACGACAATTTTACAGCTGTTTTGTATAGCCTTGCGGCCATATTGATTGCACTGATTATGGCCGGCTCGGTGTCGTTCATCTACAACTCGTTTTCCATTTCGGTCAGCGAGCGCAAGAAGTACTTTGGCCTGCTATCCAGCATCGGCGCTACCGCACAGCAGCTCAAGCATTCGGTGTTTTTCGAGGCCCTTGTGCTGGCAGCTATAGGCATACCCGTAGGTATATTATCGGGCATCGCCGGCATAGGCGTTACGCTGCATTTATTGAGGGATATGTTTGCCAGCATCATGTCTCTGGGTGACCGCGTGTCTATGACGCTGTCGGTGTCCATCCCCTCCGTGATAGCGGCGGTGGTCCTGGCTCTAGTTACCATACTGGTATCGGCCTATATACCGGCATGGCGCAGCGGAAAGATATCGCCAATTGATGCCATCAGGCAGACGACTGACATCAAGCTCACTGCGCGGCAGGTCAGGACATGGCGCTTGACACGCAAGCTGTTCGGCATGGAAGGAGATCTGGCACTGAAAAATTTAAAGAGGAGCCGCAAGCGTTACCGCAGTACTGTGGTCTCGCTGTTCATGAGCATAGTCCTGTTCGTATCGGCCTCGGCCTTTTCGATGTATCTTATGGACAGCGTTTCCAATGTATATCAGAATGTGGATTATGACCTGTATTACTTTACCAACGAAAGAGGCGATTTGAAGGATTCCACTCTTAAGGTTTACAGGGATATCGTTTTGCTGGACAGCATAGAACAGGGCTCCATTGTGAGGGAACTTTATGCCTTTACTGATATTCCGAAGGAGTACCTTAATCAATCGTTTTATGACGAGATGATTGATAATGGTTTTATCCCCCACGGAGAAGAGGCTCCCATAAATGTGATCTTGTACAGCGTTGACCGCGATACCTTTAAATACTACGTGCGCCAGTTGGGGCTTGATGAATCGCTCTTTACAAATCCCGATTCCCCTGCCGGGATTGCAATAGATTACCAGCACTATTATGATGACCAGCAAAAGAGGTTTATAAATTCCAGCATATTTAGCAGCAAAAAGCCCGAGAGCATAGCCTTGACTGTTGTTCATCAGGAAGATGGTGAAAGGCAATTGAAGGAGGATATCCAACTTGTCGCCTTTGCCAATGAGGCTCCGTTCGGGGTGCCGGATTATGCTTCCTCCTTTAATTCAATCCTTGTGGTGGTCAGCGATGAAATAAGAAAGGCCATTTTTGATGGTGACGAGAAAATCTGGGGCCCTGCAAATATGTATTTCGCTGCTGTAGATCCTTTTGAAGCCGAGCAGGACATAATGGATATACTTGTGGATGCGGGTCTTCCAACGCACAACCTGCTTAATATAGCAGGGTATATACAGAACAGCCGCAATATCGTCACCATTATATCGGTGTTCTCCTACGGGTTTATAATACTCATTTCCCTCATAAGCATTGCAAACGTGTTTAATACCATCTCCACCAATATTAACTTAAGGAGAATAGAATTTGCCATGCTGAAATCGGTGGGCATGACTGACAGCAGCTTCAACAGGATGCTGAACTATGAGTGTATATTTTACGGACTTAAAGCCCTGCTTTACGGGCTGCCGGTTTCGGTGCTGATCACCTACCTGATCCATATCAGCATACGGCAAGGGGTTGAAATGCCCTTCCGCCTGCCCACAGGTAGCATAATCATAAGCGTATTGAGCGTGTTTTTCGTGGTGTTTGCCAGCATGGTGTATTCCATGAGGAAGATACGGCATGAGAACATCATGGACGCCATAAAGAGCGAGAGCGTGTAAGGAATAAATGGCCTTGCAAAGAGTTATATTGACCAGAGGGCAAACGAAAAGGGCGCCGGCTTGAGTATTAGGCCGGCGCCCTTTTTGATGATTACACAACGTCCAATTTTTACGCTATGCGGGATAAAGTTTATTCAATAAAGATAAGCATGATGAAGTTTAGTATAAACAGCAGCGTCGATACTATCAGGATGGGATGGATGTCTTTAAGCTGCTTTTTGCAGATTTTGATCAGGCAGTAGAATATGAATCCCGTTGCAATGCCGTAAGAAATGCTGTAGCAAAGGGCCATGAAGATGCCTGCAAAGAATGCGGGGATTGCTTCCTCTATATCATCCCACTTGATCTCCTTGAAGGCTGACATCATCATGATGCCGACTGCGATGAGGGCCGGAGCAGTTGCCTGTGCGGGCACCAGGCCGGCTACAGGTGCCAAGAAGATGCAGGCTAGCATCAAAAGCGCCGTCACAACGCTGGTCAAGCCGGTACGCCCGCCAGCACCTATGCCCGCAGCGCTTTCAACATAGGTGGTGGTATTGGAGGTGCCAAATATGGCGCCGATCGAAGTGGCGATGGCGTCGGCAAACAAAGCTTTGTCCATCTTGGATTTGAAACCGCTGCTGGTTTCCATGAGCCTTATATCCTCGTCGGTGAATATGCCGCTTTGACGGCCGGTGCCTATGAAAGTGCCGATGGTGTCAAATGTGTCGGCAAGGCTGAAGGAGAATATGGTAATCAGCACTAGAGGGATTTTTTCGGGGTCGGAGAACAGGGAACCCATTCCTTCAGGGCCAAAGGCTGCACCAAAGGTGGTGCCCAGCTTAGCGAATGCCTCACCGATTCCCGAGGTGGTTCCAAGCTGCGAAACATCCACCACTCCCATGGGGATACCGATGATGGTGGTGGCTATAATGCCGATTAAAATTGCCCCTCTTACCTTGAACACCAGCAGAATAAAAGTCAAAACGATGCCGATGATGGCGAGAATGACGGTTGGGTTGTTGAAGGTTACAAGGGCTGGAACAATGCTCGAATTGGATATGACAGTGCCGCTTTCCAGCATTTCATATGTTCCAGGATCCGAAGTGAACTTCAAAAGCCCGGCGTTCTTAATTCCTATATAAGCTATAAAGATGCCGATACCGCCGCCGATTGCATTTTGCAGGCTGACGGGGATTGATTTGATGATGGATTTACGAATCTTGGTCACCGTGATGATGATGTTTATGATGCCGCAGATGAAAACCATTGCCAGCGCCTGCTGCCAGCTAAATCCCAGGCCAAAACATACAGTATAGGTAAAGAAAGCATTAAGCCCCATTCCGGGAGCCTGTGCATAGGGCACGTTGGCGAAAAGGCCCATGACCAGAGTGCCTACCACCGAAGCAATGATTGTGGCTAAAAATACGGCTTCCCGTGGCATGCCCGTCTGTGAGAGGATAGCTGGATTGACGAAAATGATGTAAGACATGGCGAAGAAGGTAGTAAGGCCTGCGAGAATTTCGGTTGATACTGTGGAGCCGTTTTCCCTGATTTTGAAAAATTTCTCCATAAATAAAACCTCCTTTTAAAATATAGTCGAACGATTGTTATGATTTTGTAAAAAACTTATGGGTTGTAACCATTTAATTATGCCGATAATGTGTTTTACATTCATATAATACCGTATATTCTTCAAAATTGCAATTGAAATTTTCGAAATCCATTTATCTTTTTTAGCATTATAAAGTGTAAAAAGCTGTGAAATGGAATGGATAAGCTTATAAATTTTCATTTTTATTTAATTATAAACATTTGGACGCTATATTAATGTAGGAACAATAGGTCTAAAACCGCTGATTTGTATATTGACACGGCGTTAACCGTTATAGTATTATTTATAAAAATACGGAGGGGTGAATAGGATGAAGAAGTACAGCGTAATTTTCTTGTTGGTCATGTCTATGTTGGTGTTTGCCGGTTGTTCTCAAACGGTCTCTACGGATCAGAATGTCATCAAGATAGGCGTCAACTACGAGCTGTCTGGCGGCGTTGCGACTTATGGTCAAAGCTCGGTAGAAGGTATAGAGCTGGCTATTGAGCAGATTAATGAGGCTGGCGGCATAAACGGTAAGAAAATTCAGCTCGTAAAGTATGACAACAAATCCGATGCGTCAGAAGCCACTACCCTGACTACCAGGTTGATAACCCAGGACAAAGTAGTGGCTGTACTGGGACCTGCTACTTCTGGAGCTTTCATGGCTACCATTCCGGTAGCAAACCAGAACAAGGTACCTGTAATTTCGGGTTCGGCTACTGCCGACAACGTAACGGTAGACGATAAGGGCGTAAAGGAATACGCCTTCCGCATCTGCTTTACCGATTCTCAGCAGGGCAACGCGGTAGCCAAGTTCGCCTTAGAAAACCTTTCTAGCAAGAAGGCCGTCATAATCATGGATAGCTCAAGCGATTACGCCAAAGGACTTGCAGAAGCTTTTACTTCCACTTTTGAGGCTGGAGGCGGCACCATTGTGGCCCAGGAAGCCTATATGTCAGGCGATACCGACTTTAATGCCGTATTGACCAGCATAAAGGGGAAGGACTTCGATGTGATATTTATTCCGGGCTATTACAATGAGGCGGGGTTGATCATCAAGCAAGCGCGTGCACAGGGCATAGACGTTCCCATACTTGGGGCCGACGGCTTTGATTCGCCCAAGCTGGCCGAACTGGCCGGTGCTGAGGCCCTCAACAACGTTTACTTTAGCAATCACTATTCTTCGGTGGACCCCAGCCCTGTGGTAGCCGACTTTGTGGAGGCCTTTAAGGCCAAGTACAAGAAGGAGCCCGACGCCTTTAACGCATTGGGGTATGACCTGGCCAAATTTGTAGTTGACGCTATAAGCCGAGCCGAGAAGCTGGACGGCGAATCGTTGAAGAAGGCCTTGGAGGCAACCGAGAATTTTGAAGGCGTAACTGGAACCATGAGCGTTGACGAGAATCATAATGTGGTGAAGGATATAATCGTCATCGAATTGAAGGATGGAAAACAGTACAAAACCTATAGAGTTACCGAATAAATGAAATACCATACAGTGTGATCATCCTGCATATAAGTGAGGGCGTTTATTGCGTCCTCACTTATATGCGTTTAGACAGCCCATGGATGTTTTATTTTGGGCAGTACCAGGACTTTGTGATTTTGTGGAGATGGCTATTAGTATGGCTATTAGAATATAGAGGAAGAAGGGAGAGCGTGTGGAGCAGCTGTTACAGCAGATTGTCAATGGCATATCGCTGGGGAGCATATATGCGCTTATCGCTTTGGGATATACGATGGTATACGGCATTATAAAGCTGATAAACTTTGCCCACTGCGATGTATACATGATAGGCGCTTATGTGGGGTATGTGTGCATGGCCAAGCTGGGTTTGGACTTTTTCCCCTCCCTGCTTGCTTCCATGCTGGTTTGTACCTTGCTGGGCGTTGTAATCGAAAAGATTGCCTACAAACCTTTGCGCAATGCTACCAGGATTACCGCGCTCATAACCGCCATAGGCGTATCGCTATTTTTGGAGTATACCACTATGTTCTTTGCTGGCGCAGACGTGAGGACCTATCCGCCCATGACCGGGTTTATGGCAAAGACCTTCAAAATGGGAGATGTGGTAATATCGGCCCAGCAGATTCTAATCGCACTCATAACCGTCATTTTGATGGTGCTACTACAGCTTATCGTCAAGAAGACCAGGATCGGCAAGGCAATGCGTGCCGTTTCCCTGGATAAGGATGCTGCCGAACTTATGGGCATCGATGTAGACTCAACCATTTCTTTTACCTTTGCTTTGGGATCGGCTTTGGCCGGAGCTGCGGGGATTTTGGTTGGCGTGTATTATAACTCCATCAATCCGCTGATGGGCGTTTTGCCTGGGTTAAAGGCCTTTGTTGCAGCCGTTTTTGGAGGCATCGGCATAATACCGGGAGCCATGCTGGGCGGATATTTAATAGGAATTATAGAGGTTTTTGTGGCGGGATTGGGATATTCAATGTACAGAGATGCTGTGGTGTTTGCCATTCTGATATTGATCCTTATTTTAAGGCCGGCAGGACTACTTGGTAAAAATACCGGGGAGAAGGTGTAGTGCAATATGAAGGGCAAGCTGAGTGCTCAATTTATAAGGAGACTTGTTCTAATCGTATTGACATATGGGGTTGTTCAACTGCTCATTTCGGTTAACATTATAAATGATTACTTGCAGGCCACACTGACCACTATCTGCATAAACATCATATTGGCTGTTAGCCTTAATCTAATTACGGGGTTTACCGGCCAGTTTTCGCTGGGACATGCCGGCTTTATGTCCATAGGTGCCTATACCTGTGCTCTGATCATTCTTAAAAACCCTACTATTCCCCACTTTTTGCTGGGTACTCTGCTGGGAGCCTTACTGGCAGCCTTGGTGGGTTTTCTGGTGGGATTGCCCACCTTGCGCCTTCGAGGGGACTACCTGGCCATTGCCACGCTGGGCATGGCAGAGATAATAAGGATCTTGTTTATCAATATGGACAATATTACCAACGGTCCACGGGGTTTGAGCGGTATACCCAGATTTGTCAACTGGACGTGGCTGTTTATCTTTACGGTTGGAACGGTGCTGCTGATAAGGAACTTTTTAAACTCATCCCATGGAAGGGCCTGTATAGCCATACGCGAGGATGAAATAGCAGCCGAGACCATGGGCATCAACACCACATGGTACAAGGTTCTGGCTTTTGTAATAGGCGCTTTTTGTGCGGGCATAGCCGGAGCGCTGTATGCTTCATATTTCTATTTTATAAAGCCCGACATATTCGGATTTCTAAAGTCGGTGGATATCCTGGTTATAGTGGTACTTGGAGGGATGGGAAGCATATCGGGATCCATTTTGGCGGCTATTTTGCTGGCAGTTATATCCACCTTGCTTCAATCGTTTTCCGAAATCCGCATGATACTGTATGCTCTCATTTTGATCGTGATAATGATATTCCGCCCCCAGGGCTTGCTCGGTTCAAAGGAGATCTCGCTCTCTATGTTCAGCAGGTTGGGCAAGTTTTTTGCGTTTGAGAAGGAGGCAAAATAGACATGCCGTTGCTCAAGGTACACAAGCTTACCAAATCCTTTGGCGGATTGACCGCCGTTTTAAACGTGGGTATAGAGCTTAAGCAGGGCGAACTGGTAGGGTTGATAGGTCCCAACGGTGCCGGTAAAACTACTGTGTTCAACCTTTTAACCGGAGTTTACGTTCCAACCAGCGGCAACATTATCCTGGACAAGGATGGTGTCCAGCAAGAGCTGCAGGGCATGAAGCCACACAGAATATGCAAAGCGGGAGTGGCAAGGACATTCCAAAATATCCGCCTGTTTAAGGACCTCACGGTATTTGACAACGTGCGTATCGCCATGCATAAAAACGTACAATATGGGCTATTGTCCAGCTTTTTGCACCTGCCATCCTATCACAGGGAAGAGAAGCGGATCAGCGAAGCCACAATGGAGCTTCTTAAGATCTTCAAGCTGGATGGCAAAAAGGATGAGTATGCCAAAAACCTGCCCTACGGGGAACAGCGCCATCTGGAGATCGCGCGGGCATTGGCCACTAATCCCAGCCTGCTATTGCTGGATGAGCCGGCTGCCGGCATGAACCCTGCCGAGACGGCTCAGCTTACCGAGCTGATAAAGTGGATCAGGGAGAAGTTCAACCTGACCATTCTTCTCATCGAGCACGATATGTCTCTGGTTATGAAGATATGCGAGCGCGTCTACGTGCTGGATTACGGAATATTGATTGCTGAAGGTACTCCGGATGAGATAAGGTCAAACAAGAGGGTCATAGAGGCGTATTTGGGAGAGGATGTTGGCGATGTTTGAAATTAAGGATCTCCATGTGCATTATGGCGTAATACACGTTTTAAAAGGGGTCTCTTTGACGGTCAACGATGGGGAGATTGTAACTCTGATAGGTGCTAACGGAGCCGGCAAGACCACCACATTGCGCACCATATCGGGTTTAAAAAAGCCTACCAGCGGTCAGATTGTACTGGACGGCGTGGATATAACTAATACCTCTGCTCAGGAAAGGGTCAAGATGGGCATTTCCCATGTGCCCGAGGGACGACACGTGTTTCCCAGCATGACGGTTTTGGAAAACCTGGAACTGGGAGCTTATCTGAGGAAGGATAAGGAGGGCATTGCAAAGGATTTAAAGAGAGTATATGACCTTTTCCCGGTGCTGGCCGACAGGCGAAAGCAGCTGGCCGGTACTTTATCAGGCGGGGAACAGCAGATGCTGGCAATCGGCCGGGCTTTGATGAGCCGCCCAAAAATTTTGCTGCTGGACGAGCCTTCCATGGGGCTTGCACCCTTGTTAGTCCAGGAAATTTTTAGTATAATAAAAGATGTAAACAGCAAAGGGACGACGGTGCTGCTGGTGGAGCAAAACGCAAGGATGGCGCTACAGATCGCGCATCGCGCTTATGTAATAGAGACCGGAAGGATTGTGCTTTCGGGCACCGGCGCTGAACTGATGGAGAGCGAAGATATTAAAAAAGCATATCTAGGGGGTTAATGCTATGTTCGTGAAAAACAGGATGACTACCAACCCGTTTACCATCTCTCCCGATCAGACCGTTCCGGATGCTCAGGAGCTCATGATGAAGCACGGCATAAGGCGGCTGCCGGTTGTCAAGGACGGCAAGCTGGTGGGCGTGGTCACGAAAGAGGACATCGAACGGTATTCGCCATCCAAGGCGACCAGCCTCAGCATGGGCGAGATCATCTATCTGCTATCCAAAACCAAGATAAAGCAGATCATGACCAAAGACGTGGTCACCATATCGCCCAACGCCCTTTTGGAAGAGGCGGCCACCCTCATGCGAGATCAAAAGGTGGGCTTTTTGCCGGTAGTGGACGGAGATAAACTGGTAGGGATCATAACCGAGAGCGATATTTTCGATGCTTTCATTGAACTGCTGGGCTTCCGTGAGAAGGGTACCAGGCTCACTATCGAAGCGTCGGATGAGCCCGGCATTTTGGCTAGGCTGACGGGCATTTTTGCCCAGTATGGCGCCAACATCACCCGCGTGGCGGTTTTCCGCGGGGCGGATGGAACCAGTAGCGTTGTGGTGGGCATAAACTCTTTTAACACCGCCGATATAGAAAAAACGCTTGAAGAGAACGGCTTTAAGATCCTGTATAAGTTGCAAAATGAGTAGGTTGCGGCTGTACATGCTTTCCTGCTCGATTATGGCGGGAAAGCTTTTTTATTTTTTGAGAGAAGAGCAAGTTGGATAAAAGGTTGATTTAAGATATAAGGCAGAAAAAGACATTGCAGATAGATATAAAGATAAATGAAAAATAATAAGATATAAGAGGTTGAAAGTTGTTGTAGTGATTAGAGTAATAAAGGTGATGCCCGACTATAAAAGAAATTTCCCAGCTCGTTGCCATTTATAGTAGTAAAGTTTGAAAATTTTGAGGTCCCTTTCATGCGGGAGAGGCCTTTGGACTGATAAAAATAGCTTATACTTTTGATAATTTTTATTAATTGGATTTATGGTTGCAAATGGTATATAATCGTATTTGAATGCCTTCGTTGATGGATTATTTTCGGTTGAAAGGATGACGGTACATCGGTTTGGCATATAAATCGGAGAAGTGGAGGTATGCACATGAGGACGGTGGGTACGCAGGCGAGGGGCATACGCCTGCCCATAATAAACAAAGGGGATGACCTGGTGGAAATAGTGGCCAAAGCGGTGGTGGAGTCCAGCCGAGCGGAAGGCTATGCCCTGCATGACAGGGATATAGTGGGTATTACAGAATCGATAGTGGCAAGGGCTCAGGGAAACTATGCCACCATTGATCACATCGCGCAGGACGTGGCGGAAAAATATCCCGATGGCGAAGTAGGAGTGGTGTTCCCCATACTCAGCCGCAACAGGTTTTCCATGCTGCTTTTAGGCATTGCCAGAGGAGTTAAAAAGGTTTACCTTCAGCTGAGTTACCCTACCGATGAGGTGGGCAATCCCATTCTCACATGGGATGAGCTGGACGAGAAAGGGATTAACCCATATACCGATACATTGACCGAAGAGGAATTCTATAGATATTTTGGACATGGAGCTATTCACCCCTTTACCGGCATAGACTATATAAAATACTACAAGGAGCTGGTTGAGGGAGTTACCATAATATTTTCCAACGACCCCAGGGCTATATTGAAGTATACTCCACACGTGCTGGCCGCCGATATCCATACCCGTTTTAGAACCAAGCGCCTGCTAAAACAGGCGGGAGCCAGGACGGTCTATGGGCTGGACGATATCCTGACCCGGCCGGTCAATGGCAGCGGCTATCATCCGCAGTACGGCTTGTTGGGATCCAATAAGGCTTCCGAGACCACCATAAAGCTCTTCCCAAGGGATGGAGAAGAGTTGGTAAATCGGCTGCAAGCACGGCTTAGGGAGCTGACCGGCAAGCACATGGAGGTAATGATATACGGCGATGGCGCCTTTAAGGACCCGGTAAGCGGCATATGGGAGCTGGCAGACCCGGTGGTGTCACCCGCATATACCAAAGGGTTGGAGGGTGTCCCTAACGAGGTCAAACTGAAATATTTGGCCGATAATATGGATATTAAAGAAAACATCGAGGAAAAGATAAGGGAAATTATAAGGTCCAAGGATAAAAACCTGGTGGGCAGCATGGTATCCCAGGGTACTACTCCTCGCCGTTTGACCGACCTTTTAGGGAGCCTTTGCGACTTGGTAAGCGGTAGCGGCGATAAGGGGACGCCGGTGGTACTTATTCAGGGATACTTCGATAATTATGCTTCTGATGTTGAATGAGCGGTTTTAGTCGTTGTTGACAGTTTGCCAGAAGGTTGCTATATTAAAGATAAAAGCGCCATATGGTTTAGGATCCAATGGCAAAATCTAATGGCTTGAAGAACTCGTTGCTCTAGGTGTTGGGTTTTAAAGGCCGTTTG
>NZ_VSCO01000045.1:0-13405 GCF_047459465.1 Caldicoprobacter sp.
GTCCAGTTATCTTCATCTACATATTCCTGAAGAGGCTTTAATCCCAATTTCCTCATTAGGGTTTTATTATAGATGATACCCGTAGCCATGTTTGCAGCATCAGTAAAAGCATAACCCTTGCCTTTATATACAAAAAATTCTTTGGTATACTTCTGGTTAAAGACCTTGTCGTTTTTAATCCACTCTTCCTCGATTGGATGGAAGAAGTCCTGTTTCACAAGTGATGGAATCATAAAAGACTTTCCTATTCGAACAATATCTCCCAGAGGCTGGCCAGCCATCAAAGAAGCAATCAATCTGTCATGGTATTCACCGTAATCAATCGCCTCATATTCAATTTTAAAGTTATGCTTTTTCATTAAAGCTTCTAAATTTTCTTTTTTGGCTAAACTAGCAGGATCCTCGCCTTGAATTGACATATCCCACCATGCTACAACTTTAATTGTCCTTCCGCCCAAGTCAAAATCCATTTCAGGTGTTGCATTTGATTCTTCAGCCGGCTGTTCTTCGGTTGGTTGCTCTTCCCCAGGCTCTTCGGCCGGTTTCTCCTCGGTAGGCTTTTCCTCTACCTTGTCTGTGGTTGTGGTATCGCTCTTTTTGGTGCAAGCGAATAACCCTACCACCAACAGGACGCATATTGCCAATGCAATCAGTTTTTTAAAGCTCATTTTATACCCCCCCCCTTTTTGATTTTAATGTTTGTAAAACCCTAATCTTGCATTTCAGGGTTTTACCTTTTATCGCAAGCAGAAACTTCATCATCCTTTGTTTAACTATATTTTTATTGACAAATACATGAAATTATTTAATTTTTTAAAAAAGAATGATGAAATTTCTGCTTGAAAACCTAATGTTTCTTGAAATCACCAACTTCAGAAGCTTTGCTTTTTACCCTATTCATATATCTTGCATAATTCGATCAAACACACGCCATGGGGTTCAATGGCGATGGTCTTTTGGAAAACTCCATCGGTTTCAACAGTATAAAAACGGCACTCTGGTCCCATTTTCTTCTTTAAAAAGTCAATCTCCTCTTGTGAAGGATTCGCTGGTGCCCCCATTTCAATCCATGCATCAAACACTGAGCCGTGATTTCTATCCAAAACATACTCCTTTACCCTATACTTTCCACTAAGACCTTTAACCTCGAGATTGATATGAAGCCTCTTTTCGTCAAATATTTCATACCGGCTGTATTCGGTTAATTTGGTCCGGTCTCCTGAGGCAAACTCTTCGTTAAAATGGCAGTAATTCCACATTAAAATCTGTATGCTATCTTCTTTGCGCGTCACAAAGTAACAATCACCGCTAGCAATTTCCTCTGTACCTAATTTCGATAAAAACCAATAACCATAGTACGATGGCTTTTTCAATCCCTGAATGTTGATAAGACCAAATCCCCCATGAAACATCCTGTTATCAAGCGGAATCTCCTCAAAAATATCGCTAAACACCCACCAGCCTAACGCATCTACAAGTCCCAAACACTTCAGGACATTATGAATAACGAAGGGTGCTTTGTACATGGTATCATGGACAAGGTCCCTCGCACTAAATGACGAATTCCATTCGCTGATAATTATTTCCGCATTTTTATAACTTGTGCGCATAACCACGTCTCTTACTCTCTTCAAACCCTGGTAAGTGCTATCGTCATCATTGCATATAATTAAGGTATTATCGTTTTCATCAATAGCAACAGCAACGGGATAATGGTGATATGAAACAAAATCAACTGGCAAATTATTATTTTTACAAAAAGCTAAAAAATCCTCTATCCATGACAGATCTCCTTCGGGGCCCTGGAAAACAGCCGGCCCCCCAACTTTTAACCTCTCGTCAATAGCCTTTATAGCTTTCACCGTATGCTCATACAACTTGAAATAGTCTTCCTTGCTGCCGTCCCAAAAGTCCCCATGATTGGGTTCATTCCACACCTCAAAATACCATTTTAAAACTTCCGATTTACCATACCTGTTTATCCAATGGATAACCAACTCTCTTACAAGCTTCGCCCACTTTGAATAGTCATTAGGCGGAGTAACATTACCCTTCCACCAGAAAACAGTCTTATTACCCGATTTTAACTTGTCTGGCATAAAACCAAGTTCCACCATCGGACGCAGGTCAATTTTCAATAGGAAATCAAACAGCGAGTCGACATACTGCCAATTGAACACCGGTATTCCATCTTGCTCGTCATAAACCATCATATCATCATGAAAAATTCCGTGAAAGCGTATATATTCAAATTTTAACTCCCTTTGTAACTCCCTTAATTGGTCTCTCCATGCTTCTCGCAGACCTTCTGCTGCTCTCCCAGCACAAATTAACTTTTTCCAATAAGGGGTGAAAGGTTTTCCTTGTTTGTTTGCATCTAGCGTAATTTTCACCGATTGCTCACTTCTTTCTGCAATGACTACATCACAGTTGGATGGGGAATAGTAATATGACATGTCTAAAACGGATCTATCATCTATTACTGCTACATATTGTGTATATTGCATATCCTTCCTTTTAATATTATATGATTTTGTACCCAGCTTTTCATGGCTCAAATTGCTTTTTAGTTCCCTAATTTTGCTGTATTTATATTCAGAAGGAGAGCATCCTTCTACACTTCTAAATGCCCGGTGTAGCATTTTAACGCTGGAAAATCCACATTCTATAGCAATTTCGGTCAGCGGTTTATCAGAATCCATTATCAACTTTTTTGCTTTTTCAACACGGATCTTTGTCAAATACTTGCCAAATGATAAGCCCGTATACTTTTTAAAAAAATGTGCAAAATAGTATTCATTTAAATGTAGCAGAGAAGCAGCGTCGTGGAGCGAAATGTCATACATATAATTCTCTTCAACGTACCGAAAGATTTTTGTTATTCTATCAAGATATTCATTGTCAGATTTTATTTCTTCCTTACCCATAACGCGATATGGAAAATTTCTAAAAATAATGGTTAATATTTTAAGTACCAGGAAATAGACGGCCAATTCATAATGTTTTTCCTTCGTGCATATTTCATAAATAATACATTTTAGATTATCACGTACTTTATCGCAGATGGCTTTTGTTCTGCTGTCACTTAAATCTACAGAGTTGCATTCCAACCTTACTAATCCCAACGTGCTGTGAGGCATAATAGGTATATTGGGATCAAGTTGAATTATCAAAACAATATTTTCATCGTTCCCCCTCTGAAAGTAATGAATCTCTCTAGAATTTATCACCATAAAATCGTTAGTATTAAGCCAGTAATTTTTATTGGAGGCAACGATATGTACGTTCCCTCTAGCAACAAAAATAATCTCAACTTCATCATGTAAATGGGGCGCAAAGTCTCCAATTTCAACGATAAATGACTTGATGGGAACTTGATCTTTAAAATCTATAAGCTCATAATGAAAGTCCATAAAATACACCTCACGTCCAAAAAATGAAGAAGATAATGATAAAGCAAACATCATAGAAAAGATATTCTAAAGTGTGATGAGCAAATATTGGTGGATATTTGTTGTCTAGTAATTATTGTGTGATAAGATTATATTTTAAAATATTCGAAATGTAAAGCCGCAATAAGCGACATTTTTCTTGCTTACGCAGAAAATTCTCCATCATCCTCCTGGTAATCAAGTCTAAGATATATATATTTTTTTAAAAGTTGTTGCATTTAATATTGCAATTTTCAGAGGATAATTTTTTGCACTTAATCTTACAACGATATTGACTTTTATTTAACTTATATCTATACTTAATACTTAAGATTAGATGCTCTTTAGAAAATCATATACTATTAAGGTGAACGATAGAGGCGCGGTCTGTACGAGTAATCTGTTATATATGGCTTGGCACAGTAACAGACGAAAAGATAGACCGCCGAAGTATCGGTTACCTGCCAAGGGGTACCGTTGCTGGGCTGCTGCAGAATATGTAGCAGACTGTCACTTTTTTAAAGTGGAGAGCTATCGTGTGATGAATAAAAGCATGAGGCGCTCTATGTCTCATGCTTTTTTATTAGTGAATCCATAAAAATATGGGAGGTTTGTCATGAATACGACAAAATCGTTGACGCTACTGCTTGTCATAACCCTCATATTCGCGGCACTGGCATGGCCTGCTTTTGCTGAAGATGCAGCAGTCGAAGAACAGCAAAGCATGTTATACGGCACATTCTGGTCCCTTGCACCGCCGATTATTGCCATTGTTCTGGCTCTCATCACCAAGGAAGTATACAGTTCTCTATTTATAGGCATTATAAGCGGAGCTTTGCTTTACGCAAACTTTAATCCGCTTAATGCCTTCACTGCAATGTTTACAGAAGGCTTTATACCCTCACTGGCCGACGAATGGAACGTTGGGATACTGATTTTCTTGGTGGTATTAGGCACAATTGTATGCCTTATGAACAAAGCGGGTGGTTCTGCTGCATACGGGAAATGGGCAGCTCAAAAGATCCGCTCCAGAAAAGGAGCCATACTCGCTGCCTTCGGGCTTGGCGTATTGATATTTGTGGATGACTACTTCAACTGCCTTACCGTTGGCAACATTATGAGGCCCATTACCGACAACCACAGAGTTTCCCGCGCCAAATTAGCCTATATTGTCGACGCCACCGCCGCGCCCATCTGTATAATTGCTCCCATATCCTCGTGGGCCGCTGCTGTTACGGGTGTCGTTGAAGGCTACGATGGTTTTGAGCTTTTTGTTCGCGCAATACCTTACAACCTTTATTCAATACTTACCATTATAATGATCATATTCATTACCTTAATGGAGATCGAATATGGGCCAATGAGAAAACATGAGCTAAATGCCATATTGTACGGGGACCTCTATACGACACCCGATCGTCCCTTCGAGGGTCAGGATGGTGAAGCGTCGACCGGAAAAGGGAAGGTTATTGATTTAATTATCCCCGTACTCATTTTAATAGTCCTGTGCATACTGGGCATGCTTTACACCGGTGGCATACTCGAAGGTGAGGATATTATAGATGCTTTCGCTAACTGTGATGCTTCTTTAGGACTGTCTTTAGGTTCAACCGTCGCACTTATCCTCATCATTATATATATGCTGGCTCGTAAGGTTTTAACATTCAATGAATGCATGGGATGCTTCCCCGAAGGATTTAAAGCCATGGTACCTGCTATACTCATTCTTACCTTTGCCTGGACACTGAGCGGAATAACAGGTCTTCTTGGTGCTAAAGAATATGTAAACGGTATCTTCAAGGGCGGTGCGGCAAATCTGTTGGTTTTGCTTCCGGCCATTGTATTTGCAGTGGCTATTGGCATGTCATTTTCGACAGGTACATCCTGGGGGACCTTTGGCATCATTCTGCCAATAGTGACGGCAATAGAAGGACTTGATTCCGAACTCCTGATTATTACAGTTTCGGCCTGTCTTGCCGGTGCTGTCTGCGGCGACCACTGCTCACCCATTTCCGACACCACCATCATGTCCTCAACGGGAGCTATGTGCAATCACATCAACCATGTACAAACTCAGCTTCCTTATGCAATGACTGTAGCAGCCGTATCCTTTGTAGGCTATATATTGGCAGGATTCGTCCATTCAGCATGGGTAGTACTCCCGGTATCCATTACCCTGATGTTGGGCGTGCTTTATCTAATCAAACTGATGACATCGGATAAAAAGGTATCATTAAACGCCAAAGTCAATGCTTAGATAAAATTTACTGAAAAAAAACGCCTTCCATTCCGCCATCTATAGGTGAAATGGAAGGTGTTTTTATTTATAGACCAATAAAAGCATTTCTCTGAGCAACTTGCATGCAAGTATCGTCGAAGCCCCCGTCTGATCCCAAATTGGAGATAATTCAGTCATGTCCATAGCAACTATATTTAGTTGGGACACCTTCTTAACGGCATCCAGCAATTCATTAAAAGTCACTCCACCGGCTTCCGGAGTTCCCGTTCCCGGTAATACGGAAGGATCCAGCACATCCAGATCAATAGTTAAATAAACCGGTTTACCTTTTAACATTTCAACCGTCGAATCTAGATGGCTAAAGTTGAAGAAGCATGTATGCACATGTTCTCTTCCCCAGTAAATTTCCTCCCTGCTTCCGCTTCGAATCCCAAACTGGAATATCCTGTCGTTCCCAACCAGCTCCCAGCATCTTCTCATAACCGTAGCATGCGACAAAGGTTCACCAAGATATTCATCCCTTAAGTCGGCATGGGCATCAAAATGAATTATATGAAGATCACTGTACCTCTTTACCGCCGCTCTAACCGCTCCCAGGGTTACCAGGTGTTCACCGCCGATCATGAATGGTATCTTGCCATCATCCATTATTTTTAAAACGAATTCCTCAATGCATTCCAGCGTTTGCAAAGTATTTCCGATAGGGACCTCCAACTCCCCCGCATCGAATACGCAAATATCCTCAAGATCCCTGTCCAGGTAAGGACTATAAGTCTCTATTGAATAGCTCTCATTTCTGATAGCCGCACTTGCAAACCTGGTTCCCGGGCGGTATGAGGTAGTGCCATCAAAAGGAACTCCGAATACCACTATTTTGCTTTCTTCATACTTATTGTCACAGCCTAGGATAGTATGGACGTTCCTTTCACGCATTTTCCAATAGCTCCTTTACATAATTGGGTAGAGCAAAACAACCTCTATGCAGCTGGGTATTATAATACCTCGTTTTTATTCCCAATGAATTCCACCTTTCTTCCTTCAAATCCAAAATAGGATCAAGGCCTTTAGACGCAAATCCAAACAGCCAGTGACCCGAAGGGTACGTTGGAATATGCGCCTGATAAATCATGGACACCGGGAAAATCGATTTAATTCTCTTATGAGCCTTTTGCATTGCCATTGCATTATGTGGATAATATGGGCTTTCATGCTGATTAACCAGAATTCCGCCTTCCTTCAATGCCTTATAGCAGTTTCCATAGAATTCTTTGGTAAACAGATCCTCTCCTGGCCCGAACGGATCGGTAGAATCAACAATTATCAGGTCATACTCATCTTGCTTTCCGCGAACAAATTTAAGCCCGTCCTCATAATAGATATTTACCCGTGGATCGTCCAACTTTGAAGCCGTTTGAGGTATATATTCCCTGCAGACATCAACGACAAGCTTATCTATTTCAGCCATATCTATTTTTTCAATCGACTGGTATCTTGTGAGCTCCCTAATGGTGCCTCCATCCCCCGCTCCAATTACAAGAACGTTTTTAATATCGGGATTTACCGCCATGGGTACGTGGGTTAACATTTCGTGATAAATGAATTCATCCTTTTCGGTAAGCATTAGGTAACCATCTATAACCAGTATTTTGCCGAATTCATAGGATTCAAATACATCAATCCTTTGAAATTGGCTTTCTACGCTGACAAGCTGCTTTTCCACTTTTATGGAAAATCTCACATTTGGTGTATGATTCTCGGTATACCACAATTCCATACCTATCCCTCCACAACGTTAATATTTTCAACCTTTATGTCCTGAGTACCCATCAGCAAGCATCCTTTTTTCTTCGCATAAATTATATATTCTATTATTTCCTCGGTTATCCGCTCGCCCGGAGCCAAAATGGGAATACCCGGCGGATATGCCATGACAAATTCACCGCTTATTTCTCCCTTGCTATCCTTTATAGGTACGGTCTTTTTGTTGGAATAAAAAGCTTGCCGAGGCGTATATACCACATCAGGATTGATGTAATTAAGGTCAAACATGCCCACCGGCTCCCTAGAATAAAGCCTTTTAATTTCATAAAGGGCGGAAACCAGCCTTTCAATTTCCATAGGCCTATCGCCCGTTGATATTACTGCAAGTATGTTTCCCAGATCCCCAAACTCCACCTGAATTCCGTATTCGTCCCGTAGTATATCATACACTTCAATTCCCGTCAGCCCAATATCCCTGGTATTTATCGAAAGCTTGGTAAGATCAAAATCATACACGGTATCATTATCGATAATTTCGGTAGAAAAAGCATAATAACCGCCAAGCTTATTTATCTCATTTCTTGCATATTGTGAAAGCTCCACAGCCCTTCTAAAAATTTCGGCACCATGTAAACTCAAATTCTTCCTGGCGATATCAAGGGAGGCCAAAAGCAAATAAGAAGGGCTTGTCGTTTGCGTAAGTCCTATGATCTGCCTTACGTAGTCACTATTGACATTTTCGCCGCACAACAGTATAGAGCTCTGCGTCAGCGAGCCTCCGGTTTTATGCATGCTTACCGCCGCCATATCGGCGCCTGCTTTCATAGCACTAACTGGCATATCCTCACCAAAATAGAAATGGGTTCCATGGGCCTCGTCTACCAGGACCAGCATGTTATGTCTGTGAGCAATTTCCACTATTCTTTGTAAACTCGAACAGATCCCATAGTAAGTTGGGTTGTTAACAAACACTGCCTTGGCATCGGGATTTTGCCTTATGGCTTCCTCTACATCCGAAACCGACATGCCCAATGCAATGCCCAGTCGTTTATTAATACCCGGATTGACATACACTGGAACCGCTCCGCTTATAATAAGGGCATTTATAGCGCTTCTGTGTACGTTACGGGGCATAATTATTTTTTCTCCGGCCTTGCAGGCTGACATAATCATAGCCTGAACTGCGGCAGTTGTACCGTTAACAATAAAAAAACAGCTTTTAGCTCCAAAAGCTTCGGCAGCTAAATTCTGCGCATCCTTTATTACGGATACGGGATGGTTTAGATTATCCAGCGGTTTCATGGAATTTACGTCAGCTTTGAGACATTTCTCTCCCAAGAACTGTAAGAGCTCTTTATTCCCTCTTCCTCCTTTATGCCCCGGAACGTCAAAGTGGACCACCCTGTCCCTTCTAAGCTTTTCCAACGCTTCATAAATGGGAGCACTAGTTTGATCCAATTATAGCTACCTCCCCCGTATGTGGTTAACCGGCCATAATTCCACCCAGGCATTGTATCAATAATTATATTACATATTTCCTTTTCAAATGCAATAATGTATCCATACTAAGCTTTTTTTAAAATTGTAGTATTAAATGAAATACTTTTTAAAGGAGAGCATGACATAGATATCCAAATTTTCACTGTAAGATGCAGAGCCTTATGTTTGCCAAGGAAAAATGGAGATTTGTGGTGTATGCCTTTTCATTGATTTGGTCTTTTTTAGACCTTTTATAGGTTTAGTGAGATTCCTTCAAAAATTTAAAATAATTTGCCAAAACCGTATTGACAAAAAATTAACGATTTGCTATAATGCCAGGTGTTATAATTAATAAGAATTTGCCGCGGGTGTTATATAATACCTGGCTATTGGAAAATACAAATAATGCCGCAATTTGGCCTTGTTTCATTTACTATAAGGCCACAAGAGTGAAGTATATTTAGGTTGGGATTGCTATTTAATCCTACAAGTCCCAATTTTTTTGAAAAGTTATAGTTAAAATTTTAACAATAATGCAAGAAATATTGCAAAAGGAGGAGGAAAATATGGCTAGAAAGAACCTATCGTTGGTAATAAACAACCCCCAAGATGTAAAGGCCGAAATCGATGCCATGGTGGAGAAGGCTAGCCAGGCCCTAGAAGAGTTCTTGCAACTGACCCAGGAGCAGGTTGATGACATCGTAAAGGCCATGACCCTTGCGGGGATCGACAACCACATGAGGTTAGCCAAGCTAGCCGTAGAAGAAACCCAGAGAGGCGTATATGAGGACAAGATAATCAAGAATCTTTTTGCCACCGAGTATATATACAACAGCATAAGGCACCAGAAAACGGTGGGCGTCATCAGGGAGAACGACCTTGAAGGCTATGTGGAGATAGCAGAACCGGTGGGAGTGATTGCAGGCATCACCCCTGTGACAAATCCCACCTCCACCACCATGTTCAAATCGCTCATATCCATGAAAACCCGAAATCCCATTATATTCGCTTTCCATCCTTCAGCCCAGCTGTGCAGCAGCGAAGCCGCCAGAGTCATGAGGGATGCAGCCATCAAAGCGGGTGCTCCAAAGCATTGCATTCAGTGGATAGAGCATCCATCCCTTGAGGCTACCCAGTACCTCATGGTCCACCCAGGCATATCCCTGATACTGGCAACCGGTGGTGCCGGCATGGTTAAAGCGGCCTACAGCAGCGGCAAGCCCGCCCTGGGAGTGGGGCCAGGTAATGTGCCCTGCTACATCGAAAAGACTGCCGATATCAAGAGGGCTATTACCGACCTGATTCTCTCGAAGACTTTTGACAACGGCATGATATGCGCCTCCGAGCAGGCGGTCATTCTCGACGAAGCCATTGCCCAACAGGCCATAGATTACATGAAAGAAAATAAATGCTATTTCCTCACCCCAGAAGAGATTGAAAGGCTTGAGGCAGTAGCAATAGATAGCGAAAATGGAATGATAAATCCGGCTGTGGTTGGCCAGTCAGCTTATACCATAGCCAAGATGGCTGGCATTGATGTACCTCAGGATACAAAAATCCTGGTGGCTCACCTTGAAGGTGTAGGGCCTGAGTATCCGCTGTCCAGAGAAAAGCTAAGCCCTATACTGGCACTCTATATCGTCAAAGGCTATGAGGAAGGGGTTAAGGTGGCACAGCAGATAGTAGAGTTCGGTGGCCTGGGCCATTCTGCTGTCATCCATTCCGAAAAACCCAAAGCAATAGAGCTATTTTCCCAAAGGCTCAAGGTGGGCAGGCTGATCATCAATTCTCCATCGAGCCATGGCGCCATAGGGGACATATACAATGCCAACATGCCGTCGCTTACGCTTGGTTGTGGTTCCTACGGCGGCAATTCCACTACCGCCAATGTATCAGCCGTCAATTTGATCAATATAAAGAAGGTGGCCACAAGGCGGGTCAACATGCAGTGGTTCAAAGTCCCACCCAAAATTTACTTCGAGCCCAACGCCATTCAATACCTTGAACATATGCCAGATATCAGCCGCGCTTTTATAGTGACCGACCCTGCTATGGTCAAACTGGGGTATGTGGATAAGGTGTTGTACTACCTCAGAAAGAGGCAGCAGTACGTTCATTCCGAGATCTTTGCCGAGGTTGAGCCCGATCCCTCCATAGATACGGTAAAGCGCGGGGTCGACCTCATGAATAAATTCAACCCCGACGTCATAATAGCCCTGGGAGGGGGTTCAGCCATTGACGCCGCAAAGGCCATGTGGCTGTACTATGAGTACCCCGATACTGACTTCACCTTCTTGCGGCTGAAGTTCATGGACATACGCAAGAGGGCCTTTAACTTCCCCAAGCTGGGCCGCAAGGCAAAGATGGTGGCCATACCCACAACTTCCGGGACCGGCTCAGAGGTAACCTGCTTTGCGGTGATAACGGATAAGAGGAACAACACCAAATACCCCCTGGCCGATTACGAGCTCACCCCCGATGTGGCCATTATCGACCCCAATTTAGTCATCACTGTTCCCCCTCACATAACGGCGGATACGGGTATGGACGTGCTGACCCATGCCATAGAAGCATACGTATCCACCATGGCTTCAGACTATACCGATGCATTGGCCATAAAGGCCATACAGCTGGTATTTGAATACCTTCCTCGGGCTTACAGGGATGGCACCGACAGGGAGGCCAGGGAAAAGATGCACAACGCATCCTGCATAGCAGGTATGGCCTTCACCAACGCGTTCCTGGGAATAAACCACAGCCTGGCGCATAAGCTGGGAGGAGAATTCCACATTCCTCACGGCCGCGCCAACGCCATACTGCTTCCGCACGTGATCGAATACAATGCCCAAAAGCCCACCAAATTCGCCACCTGGCCTAAATACCAACACTTTGTAGCCGATAAAAAGTACGCCGAAATAGCAAGATATCTGGGCCTTCCCGCATCCACTACCCAAGAAGGCGTGCGCAGCCTAATAAATGCCATCACAAACTTGATGAAGGAGCTTAACATGCCATTGACCATTGCCGAATGCGGCGTACCGCGGGAGGAATTCGAAGCAAAGGTAAAAGAGCTGGCCGACAAGGCCTTCGAAGACCAGTGCACCGTCACCAATCCCAGAATGCCGCTGGTAAGTGAGCTGGAAGAAATATATAGAAAAGCTTACGGTGGCTAATTTCACTTAAAAATTTTGCATTGGCAGCATACGGTACTGACAACAGGATTTTAGTCCAGAAACAGGTAATTGCTGACAACGCTCTTCAAAATTGCATGAATGAATAAGAAAATAAGAAAAGGCGCTCCTTTCTAAAAAGTTAGCAACCCAGCCCAAAGGAGCGCCTTTTTTATTATAGGTCACTCTCAATAATACCTATATCTTCTCCGCATAACGAATACCCTGTGGATGAACATTCCGGCCAAAAACCCGCTTATGTGTGCCCACCAGGCTATGCCGCCTACGCTTACGCCGCCTATCCACTGTATGATCCCTGAATACAATTGGCTTATAAACCACAAAACCAAGTATACAAATGCCGGCACGTGTATGAACATGGGCAAGATAAAAAAGGTGGGAATTAAAGTCACGATCCTGGCATGAGGAAACAACACGAAATAAGCACCCATAACTCCAGCGATGGCTCCTGATGCTCCAACTGTAGGTACATTGGATGTGGGGTTGAACAAGAAATGGGTAAACCCCGCTACCAACCCACACAGGATATAGAATATTATAAAACGTATGCTGCCCATCATATCCTCCACGTTATCGCCAAACAGCCACAGCACCCACATATTACTTATGAGGTGTATCCAGTTGCCATGAAGAAACATGCTGGAAAAAAGAGGCATGTATGTGCTGGCGTCAAAAATTTCAAACTGGGCTATGGATTTTAAAAACCTCTCGGGAATAAAGCCGTACTCATATACAAACTGTGCAAACTTAACATCCGGCATCAACGACTGACCGATAAATACCATCACGTTGATGATTATAAGCATCACCGTTGCCAAGGGTTCATGCCTGCTGGGTATAGTGTCCCTTAATGGAATCATGACAGCATTCCCCTTCTCATCTCAAATATACGTTTTTATACTACCATTTTTGCGAATGATTTTCAATCGTGTCAACACAGAATCCTCTTGTCAGCTTTAATCTTCAAGAATTGTGTGCTAAACTTATTATGGAAACCCGCAATACCCATTACTGGACAGAACCCCAACCGATCTAACCGATAGACATTTCGCTGAAATAGAGCTATTTTCAAGCAAGCAGTAGAATAGAAAGGGGAAGGTGTCCATGCACCTGTTTGATGTGCTGCCGGAAAATCTATTCTCCATCCTGGCATCGAAAAACAAATACATTTATGTCGACGCCCTGTTCGTATTGAGAAAGGCCTTTCGCCAGGAAATGAACATAAAAAAAGATGACCTCATCGCCATGCTCATCTCCAACCTGGATGAAAAAATGCTGAGCATAGACATGGAAGAGTTGGAAAA
>NZ_VSCO01000192.1:0-2835 GCF_047459465.1 Caldicoprobacter sp.
TATGAAACAGTAGAGCAAAAGTTTACCGTCATTCATAAGACTTATGAAACTTCTAATAATACTATATTTGTAACTCCGAATGGAAGCCCTGATGGAGATGGAACTGTTGAGGCACCGTTGGATATCTATACTGCTGTAAATTATGTAAGGCCAGGCCAAACTATTATACTTGATGGTGGAATCTATAAAATGACATCTGGATTAAAAATCCCGAGGGGGATTGACGGTACTGAAGAGAACAGAATTATCATGACTTCAATGAAGGGTGAAAGAGCGATACTTGATTTTGCTGGAGCAGGTGGAGGCTTTGAACTTTGGGGAAGTTACTGGCATATTTATGGGATTGATATATGCAATACTGATGGCAATGTTAAAGGCATGCAAATAGCTGGACACTATAATATTATCGAATCAGTGAATGCCTATAACAACGGTGATACAGGAATTCAAATCAGTGGGAGTTCAACAGAACCTTTTGAGAAATGGCCTTCCCATAACTTAATACTGAATTGTACTTCTTATAACAATTGTGATCCAGGGCACAATAATGCCGATGGTTTTGCTGCCAAATTGACTGTTGGAGAGGGCAATATATTTAGAGGTTGTATTGCTTATAATAATTTGGATGACGGATGGGACTTGTATGCCAAAGTAGAGACAGGCCCAATTGGAGCAGTTATAATTGAGGATTGTGTGGCATATAGGAACGGAACCATACTTGACGGTAGCGCATCTGGTGAAGGCAATGGATTTAAGCTTGGGGGAGAAGGCATTCCTGTAAAACATGTACTTAGAAATTCTATCGCTTTTGCCAATGATAACAATGGCATAACAAGTAATAGTAATCCAGCAGTCGTAGTTGAAAATACTGTTTCAGCTTTTAATGGGGGAAGCAACTATGCCTTATATGGAAGGGGAACTATTGAACGCACTTTTGAAGCAAAAAACAATATTTCTTATAAGGGTGGCAAGCCGGATAATATTGAATTAGCAAGTTTAAGGGAGGATCCCAGCAATTACTTCGATGGCCAAAATATTAACAATGAGATTGTTGGTGATGACTGGTTTGTAAGTGTGGATATCAATATTGCTCCTACCAGAGATGCTTCAGGCTCCATTGATATGAAAGGACTGTTTAAATTAACCGATAATGCGCCGTTAGCTCTAGGAACTGTCGTGGGTCCTACTCCCGGCTATGAAGTGAATAATGTACAGCCAGTAAGCAGGGACATAGGTAACAATGGAGATTCAAATGTAGGTGATGTGGGAGATGACGAAGGCTGGAATAATGAGGGCATAGGTGACGATGGCTCGAACGGCGAAAGCAGTCCGGGTGATCAAGATACTCCAGGCGATCAAGATGTCCCGAACGACCAGGATATCCGTAATGATGAAGATACTTCAAATGATGGCGAAGGTAGTCCAGCCGATGAAGCTATTGGTGAAGATAATTCAGATGACAAAGATAGCCTACATGAGGGACATGATTCCAGCGATGAGCATACTACGGATGATCAACAGCAATCTGATACGGAGTCAGCAAATAAAGATAAACTAGTTAAAACTGGCTCCTGGATGGATATAAAACTGTTGCTTGTGGTAGGGACCATATTACTAGCAGTAGGAAGTGGTTTAATGTTGTGGCAAAGAAAGTTCATGAGCTGCAATTAACTTTAAACAATGTAATTAAACTTTTTTAGACAATAAAGCTTTATATTGGTGTAAGGTTGTATTTGCCAAATAGGCGTGAGTTGACAACTCACGCCTATTTTTTTCCTGGATTTTAAAATCCTTCACAATTTCCTATCAATGTTTCCTTTGAAGTATCTCAAAATTGTGGTTTAAAAATTTATTTTATGGAACTTTTTTTATTTTTTTGCGTCCAATTGAATAGGGGGTGCGGTTGTATGAAAAAATATCTGTTTTTGTCGGTGCTCATATTGGCAAGTTTGGTGCTGTTGGCTGGATGCGGTAATTTGGGTAGCATCAGTTCAGCTGCCCGGGGACGAAACAATATAATGGCAGCCGATTGGGAACCTACAACTTTTGAAATCGTCAACAACATCGATGGCGTTACCATGGCGGTAAAGGAGGGAACTGCCTCAGCTACCGGTTTAACGGTGACATTGAAAAATACTTCTAGCAGTGAATATATTTACAGTGAATACTTTTGGCTAGAAAAGAAAATCGGTGAGAAATGGTATCAGGTTCCCGTTGCCTTTGATGGTGACTATGCGTTTGATGATATTGGTTATATTTTAGCCCCTGAAAGCTCCAGTGAATGGACAGTGGATTGGGAATGGCTTTATGGCAGCTTGGGTGCAGGTCAGTATCGCATTGTGAAAGATGTGCTGGTTTCAAAGGATTCAGGGAAGTATGATACCTATTATTTAGCTGCTGAATTTGTAATTCAATAATCGTCGTATCCTATAAATTGGCTATTAGAAAACCCCTCCTAATAATAAAATAAACCCCTCCAATTATTTGAAATAGAATTGTGTTTACAGCATAGAATTGGATTCCTGTAAGAAATAATTTTGAAATAGGTACCTCATGATAGTAAATACAGGGGGACTCCCCTGATAAAAACAACAAAAGGAGGTACCTTACTTTATCTGACAGGGCAAATTTCGCATCACCGTTTTTCATTAGCATGGCTTGATTTATATCACCAGGGGCTTGTATGCAGTTGGGAAGTCGATAGAAAGATTCTATCATTTTAATGTCCATTATTTTTGGGTTTTATGAGGCGGGGCGGGGAGAGATTATAAAATTATTGTCAGCTTAACTATGTTGTTCTATGAAGGCTAGTATATCGCTGAAAAGTTCACCTGC
>NZ_VSCO01000046.1:0-13191 GCF_047459465.1 Caldicoprobacter sp.
TTTTTGTGACAACAGATGTGCCAGCACCGATATAATATTGAGCCCTTCCATATTTTTGCTATTCCACAACTGCATTATACCGCAGATGATCAGTTAAAAAGTATATCTTTTTTCCCCGTATGTTCAAATAATGAAAGCCTACACATTGGCTTTTCCAAACCTACATAACATACAACAATCATTTTCTTGAATCTGGCCAAAAAATGATTATTCTATGTAATCCCATTTCTTATCTAAAATGTATTTTTCTTATACAAATACAAATTAATAGCGTCAGCTAATCGTCCTTCCAGTATCTGTGGATACGGCTTTGGGTTATACCCCTCGATAACGATATCATCAAAAAACAATATGGGGCAATATAAAAAAGGGATGGTCTGATAGCGCCGTCCCTTTTTCAAACCATCCCTATTTTAACCTCTCCAAAATCTTTACCCCATACGGCGGAAGCACAATACAGCCCGTTACATCTTCCCCCGTTATCATATCCTTGAACCGCATCTCCCTGAGATCCACTTGTCTCTCCTCGGGCACAAAGTTAAGTATGAAGACAAAAACCCTTTCTCCGTCAGTACGCATCTGTGCCGTTACGCCCTGTGGCAGTTCGGTATCCACCGCCTTCTTCAACTTGAGCTCAGCAACAAGAGCTCGATAAAAATCCGTAAGGAAATCCCCGTTATTTCTAAATGCAATATAGTAGGCTTTCCCCTTGCCAAAGGAATTCACCGTGAGGGCAGGCCTGCCGGCATAGAAGTCATCCTTGTAAGTAGCCAGCACCTCAGCAGTCTCGGCATGTATCAAGTCGCACAGTTCCCTAGCCTCATATTCGCCTTTGAGCCCCAGCGGATTTCCATCCTTCATAACCACATGATTTACATCGTGGTCATACAGCGAATCTATCTCCTCAGACCATATGCCAGTCACCTTTCTCAACGGCCCGGGGAATCCTCCAAGGAAGCAAAGGTCATTCTCATCCACAATGCCGCTCCAGTATGTGGTGACAAATGTACCTCCTTCTTCCACAAACTTCTCTATCCTCTCGGCTACTCCCGGACGCACCATATACAGCATGGGAGCGATGAGCAGCTTATAACCCGAAAAATCACAGTCCATATCTATAACGTCCACGGGAACGCCGTTTTCCCAGAACGGCCTGTAATGGGACTGACAGGTTAGCAAATAGTCCTTCTTATCCTGTATGAGGCCCTTCATATCATCTATTGCCCAGCGGTTTTCCCAGTCATAGATTATAGCAACCTCGGGCCTCACCGTCGTACCTATAATAGGATCTAACTTCTCCAATACCTTGCCAACTTCCGCCACATCTCTAAATACTCGAGTATTCTCATGGCCGCAGTGATCAACAACAGCACCGTGGAATTTTTCCACACATCCCCTGCTCTTACGCCACTGGAAGTATTGCACCGTATCCGAACCATGGGCTACCGCCTGGATGGAGGATAAGAGATGCATGCCCGGCCGCTTTAGCTTGGCCACTTTCATCCAATTGGTCATGCTGGGCGTGCTTTCCATGAGCATAAAGGGCTTTCCACCCTTTAGAGAGCGGTTTATATCGTGCACAAAAGCCACTTTATACGCCAGTTCCCAATCTGGCTCCTCGCCGTGCCATCTCGGGTAGTTATCCCACGAAATCACATCCAGCTCAGGAGCAAACTTCCAGTAATTTAGACCAGGGTATGTCCCCATAAAATTAGTGGTAACGGGAACATTCGGCGTAATTTCGCGCAGCGGGGCAATCTCGTTTTTCATAAATTCTACAGTCTGATGGGTCACAAACCTCTTCCAATCCAAATTGAGCCCATGGATAGACCCTTCTCCATGAGGCGCAGGAGACTGTATTTGATCCCAATCAGTGTATGTATGGCTCCAGAAACTCGTCCACCATGCACGGTTGAGCTTATCCAAATCGTTGTCATACTTCTTCTTCAACCATTCCCTGAAAGCTTGTTGGCATAGCTCACAGTGACATTCTCCGCCATACTCATTGGACACATGCCATGCCAGAAGGGCAGGGTGATCCTTATAGCGCTCTGCTAGCTTTTGATTTATGAGGCGCGTCTTTTCACGATACACAGGGGAGGTATAGCAGTGGTTATGCCGCGCACCAAACAGGATCCTCTGGCGATTTGGCAAAACGCGGAGCACCTCAGGATATTTTTGAGCCAGCCATGCCGGCCTTGCCCCACTGGGGGTAGCTAAAATAGCATAGACTCCGTTCTCAGCCAGCTTGTCCATAATGGTATCCAACCATCCAAACTCGAACTTACCTTCTTCAGGCTCCAGGCTGGCCCACGAGAATATGCCCACCGACATGACATTACAGTGGGCCAGCTTCATCAGGCGCATGTCTTCATCCCATATTTCGGGCATATGTTTCCATTGATCGGGATTATAATCGCCGCCATGTAAAAAGTGCGGAAATTTCGGGTTTATAGGGGGATACTTCATGGGTTTCATACCTATGCACCTCCAGAAATTTTCTTTTACCGCACTTTGTTTTACCATCAGAATTGCTCAAAAATGATGTCCAATATCTTCAACGTTAAAATATCCATTAGGTAAGCTCCAACCGCTCTTGCGAATTGCAGCCAAATCACTATAATAATATAATGTAATGTAGCTATATTGATATTGTATAATGATAAAATACTCATTTCAATCCAAATATATTGACATATATATGGCTATATTGACTTCAAAAGGGGGATAACGTTCTATGAAGACCGTTTTTCCAATGGTTACAGGAGAAGAAGACAAGCTTCCCTTTTATGTCAAAGGCATAGGAATACAGCAAAACCAAGAACACATCATAAGGCCATCGGGCCTACCATTCTATCAATGGCTTCACTGCGTAAAAGGGAATGGCCAATTGATCATCGAAGGTAATGTATACAGAATCTCCGAAGAAATGGGTTTTTTCCTTTGTCCCAATGTACCCCATGAGTACTTCGCTGTCACCCAGCCCTGGACCACCTACTGGCTTACATTCGATGGCCCGGCCCTTGATCCCTTGTTTGACCTGTTAAACATAGGCAAATGGAACATCTTTCACATATCGTCCCTACAAACCCTCGAAGGACTGCTGAATGAGATATATCTCTCGATATGCTCTGAAAGCCCACTTAAATTGGTGGAATGTTCTTCGCTGCTTTACCAGTTCCTCATAAAGCTCAGGGCATGTGTCCAGCCCGATCTGTTATCAAACGCTCTATCGCCATACAAACAGCTCCAACCCGTCATCAACTATATGGAACAAAACTACTTTTTGAGCTTATCCTTAAACGATATGGCTGCCATAATAAAGGTCACCCCATATCACCTATGCCGCCTCTTTAGGCGCGCCTTTCACATGACACCCTTCCAATATCTGACCAGGCTTAGAATACAAAAAGCCAAGGAATACTTGATACAAGTTCCTGGCGCCACCGTGAAAGAAGCTTCACAAAAAGTGGGATATAGCGATGTTAGCTATTTCTGTGCCGTATTTAAAAAATACGAGGGGGTCACGCCGGTAGAATTCAAAAAGATCCACGGCGCTATCTGATACATCAGAAGGCTCTTTGAGCGAAGAATATGACCAAAGGGAGGGTAAAAAGGCAAAACAAAGTGGTCATAACTACTGTCTGAACGGCAAACTCATGTTCATTTTCAAATTCTACCGCAATTAATACCGTATTTACGGCAGTGGGAAGAGCTGCAGATATGAACAGCGTCTTTGCCATTACCCCGTCAATCCTCAAAAAAACTATCAATAAGTAGGCCAATAAAGGTGCCACGCAGAGGCGTAAAAATGCTGCCCAATAAACATCAAAATCTTTAAAATTGAAGTTAACCCGGGACAGTTGAATCCCCAGTATTAACAGATTTACAGCTACTAGGGCATCGCTTGAGTATTTAACAGCCGGCCACAGAAAAAAATTTTCCATATCATAAGGGATAAACTTTAACAATAGGACCACCAATATGGTATAAACTATAGGCATTTTTAAAATGGCCTTTACTGCCGACCTGAAATCCATTTTTCCCCTTGCCGCATTATAAAACCCCAGAGTATAGTTTAGCAAATTCTGACTTATTATAATCATAATCTGATTGGATACCGCGTACTGCAGCATAGGGGTATTAGCAAAAGCCAGAGATATCAGAGGCAATCCCAAATTTCCCGAATTGTAAAACATCACCGCGTTTTTAAAAGCATTTTTCCTGGTATCGTGGTAACTATTTAGCCTAGCCACCACAGAACTTATCAGAGACAGCAATATGACAAACACTACAGTAAAGGTCACCGGCATTAATAGGTCGGGATTAATGGGAGCCTTATACAGGTTTACGATCATGGTAGCAGGAATAAACACATATACGCTAAGCTTACTTAGGGAATGAATCTCCAAATTAAATTTTTTGCCAAGCATATATCCCAGGCCTATCAAAAAAAATACGGGAGCAATGTTATACAGCCATATATGCAGCAGCACTATTTAACCCCTTCCCCCATTCAACATAACAATATTGAATAGAACATCATTTTACAAAGGATGCTTTAATTTCATAGCCAGGTTTGCGAAAGGAGATTATGTCCAACAACAGCATAGCACCTCTCGCAAATCAAAAAAATGGAGTGACCCGCCCATCACTCCCATAAAAATACTCCTATGATTCTGTATAAACTATACTGACCAGGTAATCCCCGTCTTTATTACCCTGGCAGGATTGCCTGCTACCAGAGAGTTTGGAGGAACATCCTTGTTAACAAGAGAATTAGCTGCAATTACGCAGTTATCACCTATGGTTACTCCCTTCAAAATGGTACAATTGCACCCTATCCATACCTTATCCCCTATCTTTATGGGTTTGCTAATGCAATTTTGCTTTCCGTCCTCATAGATGATGGTATGGAAATCAGTATCCAATATGGTGGTCCCCCACGCAATGGCGCAATCCTTTCCAATGCTGATGCTGTTTGCACAGTGTATAATCGACGACGCGGTTATATAGGTGTTATCCCCTATCGTCAAGCTAGCACCGGGCTCCAAGATTACCCGCACCCCAGGTCCTAGCTTTACTCTACCGTTTATGTGGCAGGTTGCCCCTTTGGGCAGTTTCAAATAGGCTCCTGCACCGCTTTGCTCTCCAATATATCTTCCGCCCAGATACAGCCGTCCATCAATCTGCAGCTTGGCCTTGCGGGATTTCCTGATCTTGCTTCCCAAGTCCACTATAAGGGGAAATCTATAAAACCTCATTCCAAAGAGCCTAAGCCCCACAAAAAAGCTATAAATAGCATTGATAATGAGCTTGGGATTATTCAAAATAATCCTTATAGCCTTCCTTATCCTGGGTTGATTGAACAAGCGGAACCCCAACCATGGACCGTATCTATTTGGGACAGCAGTTTCTACTTTGCCGTTGTACATCGTTCTTCACCCTTTCTATCCTATGTACGGGTTGCCATATGGACTGGGTATATGGGCTCCGCTAAATGATAAACTCCTCATGTAAACCTAATCTGGGCTTGTAAGTTGTGTATATCCATTGCAATACGCCCGCCCGGCTACTCTATTTTAACATGATTTTAACTTTTGTACAAGCATAATTAATTCAATTACATAGCTTAACAGATATTGGCCTCAGAAATATATTACCTCCCCCTCATCTGCAGACTGCCTGGCTTTTAAGCATGCTTCGGTTACGTAAAATGAATCATGGGCTGTAACCAGGCACTGACCTTCTCCCCTTATTTGCCTCAAGAAATCAGCGAATATATTTTGCTGAGGCAGCAGTGGAACCTCCCTGATGCCCTCTATATCATCGTTTATCAGGTACACCTTGCCGTTTCTCACCTCAAGGACGCCCCGGGTACCCACAACCCTCAAACGGTCATCGTCATGGGTTGGCGCCTGCTTGGGGCGCAGGTAGTCTATGCTCACAGAGCCGAATACCTCATTGGAAAGCGTAAAGTGGCACAACGCCGATACCTCAAGCTCTCCATGCTGGCGGTTATACCTGGTAGAATGAGAAGCAAAGACTGATTTAAATTCTTGACCGCTAAACCAGTAAATCCAGTCGATGGCGTGGCTGCCTACCCATGGAATAGTGCCTCCATAGGTCGAGCGGGATTTGTAAAACTCGCTTCTCTGCCCCAACTTATATGATTTTTGGGCATTCATGAGGCGTATTTCCCCTACCACGCCGTCCCTGACCAGATTCCATGCCGTAATGAAATGGGCTGAATACCTGATGCCAAACATGGCCGCAAGGTGTACACCTGAACGAGAATAGGCCTCCTTAAGCTGTTCCAGATCCTCGAAGGTGGTGGCTACCGGTTTTTCCACAAAGGCATGTATTCCCCTCTCAAGCACCTGCATTGTAACCTTAGCATGATGCCCGAAGAAGCAATTGATCACTGCAATGTCGGGCTTTACCTCATCAAGCATACGCCTATAATCTTCATATACCTTGGGTTCATGCCCTATCCTGCAGGCAGCTCGATAAGCAGGGCTTATATCTTCACCCTCCGAGCCGGGAGCTATACCCATAATTACGACGTCTTTTTCCTCCCTTATCCCCTCGATGGCATATCTATAATGCCCGCTTGAACCTATAATAGCAACTTTCACAGTATATCATCTCCTTTAAAATACCTATAACCTCTTAAGTCTACCGCCTTTCCAGCCTTGGCCCATTCCACGCCGATTTCATGCGGCAGCTTCCATTCTCTATAGCACTGCTTTAAGACATCGTTAAGCCCTTCCACCCAGGTCATCTTCGTGCTTTCATCATACTTGAGCAGCTTTTCTGGGAATTGCCCAATCCGCGGCACAGACTCCTGCATGCCGTTGATACATATGGTCTGAGAAGTGGCCGCCTCAATGCCGCACACCACAGGCTGCAAGCCCTTAACTGCATCTATGGTAAGCCACAGCTTCTTTATCTTTTCCTTCTCGGGATCCCCGTAAACCTTTCGGGTGCCGTCATTGAACAGGGCTACAATCTCGCCGCTCTCATCTTCCAAAAGCCCATATACTACCTTTGCCTTTTCAAACTCAAAGCAAAAAGTGGGTTGTACCGTCTCGTTAACGGCATGAGTAGCGTAAAACAACAGCTCAACACCCTCTTCGGTGAATACCCTCACCGCAGCGGTATCAAAATTTTCAATGTTATTAGCACGGTAGAGCTCGGCAATAAGGCTTGCTGGCCTGGCGCTCTCGTCTTCCTTTTTGCCAAGTACGTAGAACATATTGTGCAAATGATGAGCCGTTGCGTTGTTTGCAACGCTGTCCAATACCCACCTGCCCTGGTCATCCCTCAGCTTTCCGGCCCAGGAGTTCCTGCTGTAATAATCATGATTTCTGGGCCACAGCACCATTGTCTTGAACCTTTTTGGTTTGCCAAATAAACCCGACTGGATATCCCTCTTAAGGGTACGAATAGCATTGCTATAAGACCACTGGTAACCGATAGCAACGATTTTGCGTGCATCATCCCTGGCCTTTATCATCTGATGGGCTTCTTGAATGGTGGCGCTCACCGGCTTTTCACACAGAACGTGGCTGCCCTGGGATAAAGCAAAACAGGTCTGGATACAATGAAAATGAATAGGACTGGATATAATAGCCAGATCAGCTTTAAAGCTTTTATAAAACTCCTCCATGGAAGAAAAAATTGGTACTCCTAAATCCTGTATTCTTGATAAATTTCGGCATCCCTCTGGCTTTGGATCGACAGCTCCTACTATCTTGAAATCTTCCCGTTCCAGGTTATTCAGCAGGGCATCCACATATATATTGCCGTATCCGCCTATACCTACAAGCAAAATAGAAACCCGATCATCTTTGTACATTGATATTACCTCCTCAGAAATCATTTTAATGTAATATAGATGGGTGTAATATATACGGGCTTCGCAAACGATTGCAGAAACTCAACATAAAAATTGAATTAAATTCCTGCCAAAACTTAAAGCCCGCTTAATACAACCATATATAAAGGAATAAAAACCAGGCTAGCCATGGTAGTAACAGTCACCATGGTAGCAGCATACTTGTAATCAGCCTTATAGGCTTGAGACACAATAGCTATCTGCGTCATGGTTGGCATGGCAGCTTGTATGACAAAAACCTTTTTCATAAGCACAGGCAAAGGCAAATAATATACAAACATCAATATAAGCAGAGGAGCCAGTAAAAATCTTCCCACCAATATGGCCAACATATCTTTATTAAATCTCGCTTTTTCTATGGCCACCGAATTTATTACGATGCCTATATAAAGCATTGATAGAGGCGTAGTAAGATTGCCTATATATTTACATGCATCCATGACAAATCGAGGAAGGTGGATATCCAGCAAGATCAACGATAGAGAAAATAAAAAGCTCACCAGCGGAGGGGACATTACCTTCTTAAACCTGACATATACCGGCTGCCTTCCTTCACACACGTCATCACGTTTCTGCATACCATTAACCCCAATAGTCCAAAACAGGGCTGTATTAGCAATGTAATACAGCAATGCAAATATGGTACTTTCTTCCCCAAACAGCGCTATATTAACCGGCAATCCAATAAATATGGTATTTGAAAAAGCAAACATGGATACAAAAATTCCTCGTTTGTGTGGAGGTATATCCAGCAGCCGTGTCAGCAACAATCCTACTCCATATAACAATAGCATACATACTACAGGTACCAGCACTCCTGCCCCGGCCTCAAGCAGCATCGTTCTGTCAAAGGTATTGAGCAAGTTTGACACAATTAGGGCGGGCAAAGATATTTTTATTACCAACTTTGAAAACAGGCCTGAAATTTGCTCATCAAACCATCCGCGACGGCTGAGTATATACCCCAATAAAATCATGGATAATATGCTGAGAACTCCTTGTATTGCATCCAACATCTCGATTCCTAGTCCTTTCCCTGTAATAATTATTCTGCTATGGGCTTCTTAAATATAATCCCATTGATTTTCCACAAACCGGCTTTTCTTTCGAGCAATATTATCTTCTCGCCGTTTTGCCAAGGAGGAGGAGTCTTGACCTCTTGATCTTTCTCAATAGGCGTTGCTGTAATATCTGACACTACCTCTTCCACAACAACTCTGGTGGAATCTTCCCATGGCCATACCCATAATTTTTTGATGGAAAGCTGAAGTTTGTAATCTTGTATAATAAAGTCAGCATATACATTGTTGTTTAATAAAGGATCCGAATTCAAGAAAGTGGACGAAAAGAACTTTTTCAATGAAACGTTTTCATGATTGTTCATAATCGCGTCCACTCTCTGCGTAAGCCCCTCAGTGACCACAATATATATATTAGCACAATCATACGCAGTAAAAGTAACCAATATGGCCAATAATATTAATATGAGCAAGGCGACAACCCGTTTGGCAATATATTGTATAAACCTGAGCATTATATTCAAAAACAAACACCCGCCTCCTGCATAAAGTACACGCTCTCACCTCATCATAATAACATAAAAAAGGGGGTTTGTAAATTTGAACTTAGCTTCCATCACCCCCCCTTAAACGCTATAACGCCTTCAATTTTCTACTGATCCACTTGCCGAAGTCGTCAATAAGCGAATATATAACGGGTATCACCACCAGGGTCAGAAAGGTAGAAAACGTCAACCCGCTCATAACAGTAACTGCAAGAGGTACCTGGAGCTCCGAACTTTCACCCAATCCCAGCGCAAGCGGCAAAAGTCCAAGTATGGTGGTCAGGCTGGTCATGAGCACCGGCCTCAATCTGGTAACCCCGGCCTGCACTATTGCCGGCTTAAGATTGACGCTATTCTCACGAAGGCGGTTTATATAGTCCACTAACACGATACCGTTGTTGACCACAATCCCCACCAGCATGATGAACCCAAGAAAGGCCGGTACGCTCAACGGCTTTCCAGCTATCAGCAAACCCATCAGTCCCCCTGTGAAAGCCAGCGGCACGGTGAACATAACGGTAAACGGATGGATTAGCGACTCAAATTGTGAGGCCATTATCATGTATACCAGAACCACTCCTAGCACCAATACCAGCCTTAGATCGCTAAATGCCTGCAATAGCTGTTCCTGTTCGCCCCCATACTCTATAAAATACCCTTCGGGAAGCGGATAATCATCCAGACGTTCCTGAATGTCCTTCATAACATCGCCAAAGCTTCTGCCTTCATAACTGCCACTTACAGTTACCACGCGAGACTGGTCATGCCTTTCAATCCTTACCGGCCCCTGAGCATACTCAAACCTGGCCACGCTCTTTAAGGGAACTGATACCCCTAAAGGCGAAGTTACCATTAGATTCTCCACATGCTGTGCCTTAAAAAGCCCATCGTCCGGTAGCTGAACGCGCACATCGATCTCGGTGCCCTCTTCCTTATATCTAGTAGCTACCACTCCCTGCAGCTGGCTTTGAACGGCCGATGAAATCATAGCGACATTGAGCCCATACTGCGAAGCCCTTTGCCTGTCTATAACTATGCGGAGCTCAGGCCGGCCTTCCTCGAAGCTTGAACGCACTTCACGGGTACCGGGCACATTTGATACTATCTCCACAACATCATCGGCTATTTTTTTAAGCACACTCAGGTCCTGGCCTTTTATGCTGATGGATATAGACGCCCCCATTATGCCCAACCCCAATCCGGCAAATCCGCCGCTAGCGTTTACCTGTATCTGGCACCCTGCTATTTCCTTGACCTTTTGCCTTATTTCCTCGCCCACCTGTTGTGTGGTCCTGTTCCTTTGCCCAAGGGGTTTTAGTACAGCTGTAATACTACCCTGGTCCCTGGCAGAGCCGCCCATTATCATGCCCAGCTGTTGTCCTCCTATACTGGCCCACACCATCTCAACCTCCGGGATTTCGCTTACTATTTTCTCAACCTTCTGGACGGCCTCCAGGGTTTCACTAAAGCTGCTTCCTTTGGGCAAGCTGACCTCAATCTCTATCTGGCCCTGATCCACCGTCGGGAAGTATTCCACTCCTACCAGAGGTAGCAATACGATGCTCATGCCGAAAACCACAGCAGTAATAAGCACAATCGTTTTCCTGTGCTCCAGGGACCATTCCAGCATGCGCCTGTATTTCTCCGTCACACGCTCCACGGTAACGTTTTTCTTGCTAAAGCCCTGGCGGGTCACCAACTTGGATGCCAACATGGGCACAAAGGTAAGGGCCACCCCCAGGGATGCCAGCAAGGAAAAAGTAACGGTGATGGACAGCTCCCTGAATATCTCGGCCGTCATACCCTGGGTAAAGACGATGGGCAAAAAGACGCATACCGTCGTCAAGGTAGAAGCCACTATAGCCATCGTTATTTCGTTGGTACCCTTTTCAGCGGCATCAATGGGATTTAAGCCCTGCTCCCTCATCCGATATATGTTCTCAAGGGTCACTATCGAATTATCCACCATCATGCCCACGCCCAGGGCCAATCCACCCAGCGATATTATGTTTAAGGTAATGCCGCTGAAATACATTAAAACAAAAGTGGATATTACCGAAAAAGGGATGGATACCGCAATAATCAGTGTAGGTGTAATGTTTTTCAAAAAGATAAGTAATATAGCAATGGCCAGTACAGCGCCTATATAAGCATTGCTGGTTACGGCCGAAATGGAACTCTTGATGAATTTCGACTGATCCACTATGGTCATAACCGATATATCGGGATAGGACTTCCTTATGCTCTCCAATTCACGATTTACCTTTTCAGCCACCCGGACGGTATTCGCAGTGCTCTCCTTGTAAATCGATATGGACAAGCTGTCATGTTGATTGACCCTGGAATACTGTCGGTCATCTTTTACGCCCTTTTCAACCCGCGCCAGGTCTCTCAAAAGATATGTAGTACCAGTGGAGCTCATTACAGGAACATTCAGCAATTCATCAAGATTTGTAAACTGCCCTGAAACCCTAACCAGCAGGTCATACTGCCCATCCTGCACAACTCCGCCGGGCAAATTCAAATTGCCCGCCCTTAAAGCGCTCACGACGAGATCCATGGATAGGCCATAGCTCATCAGCTTCTCGGGATCAACTATAACCTTCACCTCTGTTTGCTTTGCTCCTAAAATTGAAACCGATGCAACGCCTTCAATGCGTTCAATGCGCGGCTTCAGCACATCCTCCACCCATACCTGTAGTTCTTGATCGGTCTTGCCCTCCTGAGATACAGCAAAACTCATTATGGGCAACATGTTTGGATCAAGCTTGAGCACTATGGGATCAGACACTCCGTCCGGCAACACGCCCCTTATCATGTCCAGCTTTTCGCGTACCTCCAACGCAGCTACGTCCATGTCGGTCCCCTGCGTAAATTGGAGTATAACCAGCAAACTACCCTCGGAAGAGATGGAACGCATGGATTCAAGATTGCTGACTGTTGCCAAAACGCTCTCTATATTGCGTGTTACTATGTTCTCAACTTCTTCAGGACCTGCACCGCTATACTGCACCGACACCACCATGACGGGCAGATTTATGCTGGGCAATAGGTCCACATTAAGCCTTGACAGCGAAACAAAGCCTAAAATGAACACGATCAGCACTACCATAACGGTGGTCACAGGTCTGCGAATGCTCAATCCTGCGATATTCATAACGTGCCATCCTCCTGAATTTTTAACTATTTATCTCCGATTGCATCCATTGCGGAAGCCACATTTTGCACCTGTAATATATTTGCCCTGCATAAATGATGATTCCACTGCGCTTCTGCTTACTTTGCTGACTTATAGCATCCTTCAACTCTCCTGCTTAACTACATTAATCTCCTGGCCTTCTTTGAGATAGGCCTGGCCCTTTACAACAACCTGCTCACCGCTCTTCAACCCCGAAATGACCTCTATCCTCTCACCACCATCCATGCCAAGTTGTACCTCTCTTCTCTCCACCGAGCCACCCTTAACGACAAACACATAAGCCTTATCCCCTTGCCGTACAATCGCCCTTTTGGGCACTACAACAGCATTCTCCTTTTTGTCAAGCACCAGGACAGCCCGTGCAAACATGCCGGGACGCAACTTTCCAGACGAATTATCGATCTTTACCCTCACCCCATAGGCCTGGCTCCTGGGATCGGTAGAAGGGCTCACCCACTCAACTACGCCTTCCACCGGCTGAGAACCCGCCGCATCAACATACACGTCAACCTTTTGCCCCGGCTGAAC
>NZ_VSCO01000193.1:0-2773 GCF_047459465.1 Caldicoprobacter sp.
GTACATCCTTGGGCGATACCAGCACCGCCATCCTCTCCTGTGATTCAGATATGGCAAGCTCGGTGCCGTCCAGCCCCTCGTATTTTTTGGGTATGGCATCCAGGTTTATCTCAAGGCCGTCGGCCAGTTCACCTATGGCCACCACCACGCCGCCGGCGCCAAAGTCATTGCACTTCTTGATAAGCCGGCTCACCGAAGGGTTTCTGAAAAGCCTCTGGATCTTCCTTTCGGTGGGCGGATTCCCCTTTTGGACCTCGGCACCCGACTTTACCAGCGACTGTTCATCGTGCTCCTTGGACGAACCGGTAGCACCGCCGCACCCGTCACGGCCAGTCCTTCCGCCGAGAAGTATTACGACATCGCCGGGCTCAGGCTTTTCTCTCACCACGTTGTGCCTTGGTGCGGCACCGATCACCGCACCCAGCTCCATCCTCTTTGCCACATATCCCTCATCGTAAACTTCTACCACTTGTCCTGTGGCAAGGCCTACCTGATTTCCGTATGAGCTGAACCCCTGAGCAGCCACCGTGGTTATCTTTCGCTGCGGCAGTTTGCCGGGGAGGGTCTTCTCAATAGGGGTTCTGGGATCGCCGCTTCCCGTGATCCTCATGGCCTGATATACATAGGCTCGTCCCGACAGTGGGTCCCTTATGGCCCCTCCCAGGCACGTGGCCGCCCCGCCAAAGGGCTCTATCTCGGTAGGATGGTTGTGCGTTTCGTTTTTGAACATTACAAGCCACTGCTCTTTTTGGCCGTTTACATCCACGTCAACCACAATGCTGCTGGCGTTTACCTCATCAGATTCCTCTAGGTCATCCAGCATGCCCTTCTTCTTAAGCTCCTTCATGGCAATGGTGGCTATGTCCATAAGGCAAATATCCTTATCCTGTTCCTTGTCCCCGTAGATGAACTTTCTGGTATCGAGATAGCTTTCAAGTGCAGCTTTTATCGGATGTGTATACTTACCATCCTCAATTGCAATGTCCTCAATCTTGGTTAAAAATGTGGTGTGGCGACAGTGGTCGGACCAGTAGGTGTCAAGCATGCGAAGCTCGGTTATTGTAGGGTCCCGCCTCTCCACGTTTTTGAAGTAATCCTGGCAAAACTCCATGTCGTCCAATGACATAGCAAAGCCCCTGTCGTCTATAAACTCGGCCAGCTTCTCTCTTTCCCACTCAGTAAATCCCTCTATCGTTTCCACATCAGCTGGGGGCTCAACCTCGACTTCAAGCGATTCCGGCTTTTCAAAAGAGGCTTCCCTGCACTCGATAGGATTTATGCAGTAGCCCTTTATCCTCTCAAGCTCTTCCCTGGATACATTACCACCTAAGATTATGACCTTGGCTGTACGGCACAGTGGCCTTTCGCCCCTGGTCAAAAGCTGTATACACTGGCTGGCCGAATCGGCCCTCTGGTCATACTGCCCGGGCAGGTACTCTATGGCAAAGGCCTGCTCGCCATCCCTCAAAGGGAACTCCTCATCATATACCACATCCACCGGGGGCTCAGAAAATATAGTGTTCCTGCACGCCATGTATTCTTCATCAGAAAGTCCCTGCACATCATACCGGTTTATGACCCTGACGTATTTTAACCCTTTTATCCCCAGGTTGTACTTTAAATCCCTGTAAAGCGCTTGCGCTTCGACATCAAAGCCTTTCTTTTTCTCAACCAATATTCGCCTAACCTTGCTCATGGCTATCTTATCTCCTTCAAAACTAATAATTTTTTCAGCCGATGTGAAAATATTCGATAATATATCCATATTATGCAGTGGGATAATACCATCTGCTTACCGAACAATACAGTTAAATAATAACATAAAAATTCGGGATTTTAAATACTTTTTTTATAATTTTTTTCATATTGTACGACATAGATGCCGCTTGGTAAGGCCATCACGAATTCCTCTCCGTCCCAGAGAGCAATAATATCGTCCTTCCTTGCCTTGCTTGGCAAAATTTCAGCAAATTGCCACAATACAAATCTCTCACGACATGCCCGTATATGTCGTTTATGTTTTTGAAGTTATCGATATCAAAACAACAAAGCTTAGCTCACTACTTTTTCTCTTTTCTAAATTCACCTTTTAAATCCTCATACTCTCTATAATACATTACAATGTATTCATCTATCTTCTGGCTTATCTTAAAAATGACCTTTTTGTTGATGTTCATTTCAATGGCGTTATTGAGCAAATTGCGGGCTATCTTAATCCTGGTCTTTGCGTCCACATGACCACCCCACCAGTATGCGTCATTCATAATTTTACATTATATATAGGCTATTTGGCAAATATAAAAATATGCAATTTGCAAATTCAGGTACACATCAAAATCAGGTAAAGTAAAGATATACAATGTTGGGAGTGAATAAGATGTCAAGCAGAATGGAACCGGATAACAAAGCAATTGGCCAAAGAATACGTAGCGAAAGAAAAAAGTTCAACCTTTCGAGAGAAGAGCTGGCAGAGATCATCGGACTGTCCGAATACTATGTAGGACAGTTGGAGAGAGGCGAAAGGCAGATGAGCCTTCCAGTTCTAGTTAAAATAGCGAAGTGTTTGCATACATCTTTGGATTATCTCGTTTTTGGGAAAATTGTGGATGCTCAACCTTCGGTTAATGAACCCCACGCTGAATACAGAAACCTAAACGATGAAGAACTAAATGAGCTACTTGGCAGGTGTTCCTCTAAAGAGCTGGAGCTAATTAAAAAGCTTATAAAGTTAGTTCTTCCTTACGTTAACATAAAATGATTTGATGTGTTTTCA
>NZ_VSCO01000194.1:0-2760 GCF_047459465.1 Caldicoprobacter sp.
TCTATGCCCCTGGTCGGCTCGTCCAAGATCAATATATCGGGCTTGGCAAAAATCCATTTGCTGAGCAAAACCTTTTGCTGATTTCCTCCCGACAAATTGCCGGTTTTCTGCAGTACGATGCTGCATTTAATATTAAGTTTCTGGCGATATTCCTCAGCAACATATATTTCCTTATTTTCATCAATTATCATTTTTTTGCTTATATGGCCCAGGTTTGCAAGAGAAATGTTTCTCTTCACATCATCAATCAAAATAAGCCCGGCTGATTTTCGATCTTCGGTAACATAAGCCAGTCCATTCTCTATTGCATGGCGTACGTTGTTTATGGTTAGCTCCTTGCCATTCTTTATTATTTTACCTCTTATATTCTTCCCGTAGGATTTCCCGAATACGCTCATGGCAAATTCGGTTCTGCCCGAGCCCATAAGCCCGTATATCCCGACAATTTCTCCCCTTCTCACCTTGATGCTGACGTCTTTTATTACCTTTCTGCCTTCAATCAAAGGATGATACACAGTCCAATTCTTTACTTCAAAAATGACCTCACCAATCTTGGGAGTCCTTTTAGGAAAACGGTTTGTAAGCTCTCGCCCTACCATCGCTTTGATGATCTTATCTTCACTTATATCATCCCTGTGCTTATCGAGGGTTTCAACGACACGACCATCCCTGAGGATGGTGATGGAATCGGCAACTTTTAGCACTTCATGCAACTTGTGTGAAATCAATATGGAGGTAATGCCTTCTTTCTTAAGTTCCAGCAAAAGATTTAACAGGTTTTCGGCATCTTCTTCATTCAAAGCTGCCGTTGGCTCATCCAGAATAAGCAGTTTTACATTCTTGGCCAACGCCTTTGCAATTTCTACAAGCTGCTGCTTGCCAACACCTATATCCTTTACAAGGGTAGCAGGATTCTCCTTAAGCCCAACTTTTTGCATAAGCCTTATGGCCTGTACATGAGTCTGATTCCAGTCTATGATCCCCTTTTTAGCACGTTCGTTGCCTAAAAATATATTTTCGCCTATAGAAAGAGACGGTATCAAAGCCAATTCCTGATGGATAATGGCTATACCAGCCTTTTCGCTGTCCTTTATACCTTTAAAAGAGCATTCTTTGCCCTCAAATAGTATGGTCCCAGTATAAGTCCCATGAGGATAAACGCCACTCAATACATTCATAAGGGTGGACTTCCCTGCCCCGTTTTCACCTACTAGGGCATGAATCTCACCCTTTCGCACCTTGAGATTAACGTTGTCCAGCGCTTTTACTCCGGGAAAAACCTTTGTAATATTCCTCATCTCAAGAATATATTCCACCGCTTTATCAACCCCTATATACCATTTTTTGTTAATATGGCCTATGAACGACAAAAAACTATGCATCATATTTACAAGCCGAACAGACATTAGCTGTTCGGCTTGTAAATACTCATTTAAAATTCAATCAACTGGACTTCCAATACAGTTCATTGTTGCAGATCTGCTTCGGTGTAATAACCGCTGTCCAGCAATATTTCCTTATAGTTGTTAACATCTACATATACGGGCTCGCACAAGTAGGAAGGAACAACCTTCACTCCATTATGATAAGTCTCAGTATCATTTACTGGCACTTCTTTGCCTTCCAATATAGCCTCAACCATTTCAACGACTTTAGCCGCAAGTACCCTCGTATCTTTAAACACAGACATTGATTGTTGTCCGTTAATCATGGCAATTACATTGGCTTTATCGCAATCCTGACCTGTCAGAATTGGATAGGGCTTATCGGGCGTACCATACCCGTTATTCTTGAGGGAAGCGACTATACCTATTGCCAGGCTGTCGTTAGGCGACAATATGGCATCCAGCCTTGTTCCATCCGCATAATAGGCCGTAATCAAATTATCCATCCTTGCCTGGGCTTTAGCCGAATCCCAGTTGGGAATGGCTACCGTTACGAAATCGGTCTGTCCGCTCACAACCACTAACTGACCATTGTCAATATAGGGCTTAAGCACGCTCATGGCACCGTTATAGAAGAAAAGAGAATTGTTGTCATCGGGTGCACCACCAAATATCTCTATATTGTAGGGTCCTTTTCCCTCTTTCAATCCAAGCTTTTCTTCAATGTACTGTCCCTGAATGACGCCAACCTTGAAGTTGTCAAATGTGGCATAGTAATCGACGTGTTCCGACTGCATGATAAGGCGGTCATATGCAATGACCTTTATATTATTTTCAGCCGCTTTTTTGAGCACGTCAGTGAGAGCCGAACCATCGATAGACGCAATTACCAAAACCTTACATCCTTTAAGAATCATGTTCTCAATCTGCTGTATCTGCGTATTCACATCGTTGTTAGCATATTGGAGGTCAACCTTGTATCCTTTGGCCTCGAGTTGCGCTTTCAGGTTAGCTCCGTCCTGATTCCACCTCTGCAAAGACTGGGTAGGCATGGCAACACCAATGAGGATGTCCTTCTTCTCAGCCGAAGAACCGGATGAAGGATTGGAGGAAGTTGATGAACCACATGCAGTAATGCTCAACATGAGAGCCGCTGCCAAGATAAAAATGATAAATTTTTTCATTTATAACTCCTCCCTTTATTATTTTATTGGATTTATCAGCTATGTTCATTATAGAATTTGTCACAATCGATGCTCAACGTAATCAGATGCCCAGTTGCTTTAAAAATATGCTCCCTTGAAAAGCAATATTTTACTCCTTTCGGTTATCATGCTGCAAATCTAGCGCAATTTTTCCCTGTACTCGGTAGGGG
>NZ_VSCO01000195.1:0-2749 GCF_047459465.1 Caldicoprobacter sp.
CCCCAGTATCCATAAGTAAACCTGGTTATAAATCACATGAACGGGGACGTAAGAGATGAAAGCCGCCGGAATTACGGTGAATATTATCCATTTGGCCGCTCCTTGGAATATCCAGTTCGGGTACGTGCTGAAGGTGATCAGAGCATTGTATAATTCCGTGCCGATACCGTCGGCGGACTTGAGGAAAAAGCCAAGAGAACCCAGGATGAGGAGAAAACCATGGATGATTGCAGCCGAGATCACCGACATCAGCAAGAATAATAAAATAGCTGGCAATTCAGGTTTCAGTATGATAAAGCTGATAAACCATATGGCGGCTTCCAGCAAATCTATAAGCTGCATTCTGGCGACCAGAAGGTGAAAGAGTGCATTTTTAGGTCTTACAAGGTAGTACTCCAGTTTCCCCTCATTGATAATTGCCGGAAGCTTATAGACATTGTAGAATACGCTGACCAACGCCAGAGCAACGTTCAGCACGGCCCAAATAGTGAATAAATGGACGAACTGCCATTCTGAAATATTGGGGAACCTCTTGAAAAATACCCACCAGAAGACCAGCCAGATGGCACTGTTTAAAAGGGAGCCGAAAAGGCCTATAAGGCTGCTGACTTTGTATTCCAGAAGCCCTTTCGCGTTAATGTATAAGTAGCCCAGGAACAGCCCCAAGTATTTACCCGCCGTTGACATCAAGACGCTTCACCCCCTTTCGGTACACTGACATCCCGCCAATAAATAATAAAATGCACAAAATAAACTGTTCTGCCATAAGGCTCAGAGCTTGAATTATGTCACAATTTACAAACAATTTGGCAGGGGCGTACACCATAAACCTGAAGGGAAGCCACTCCGACAGCTTTCTGAGAAAAGGCGGAAAAAGGGTGATGGGTACTATCATTCCCCCAAGCAGCATCTGCAGCCTGGAATATACCAGGAAAAAGGGCGATACGTCCTCCACCCAGAAAGCCAGGAAGCCGATGGTAATCATTCCAATAAGATCTGCCATCATCGCGAGGGCTACTGTTACCGTAAGAAAAGGTAGTATTGACAAGTCGGGAAAGTAAGGTCCTACCATAACCGTCATCACGGCGTAACCCACTATAAGGGTTGATATGAAGCGCACCATCCGCTCCCCGAAGCTTACGCTCAACTGAAATAATAGATAGTTATAAGGCCGGGCGAGGGTGTAGCTGACGGCTCCTGTTCTTATATCTTCTTCCACTTTTAGATGTACCCTGGGGCGCGAAATAACGATGGACTCGGTGAATACCAGGTACCAGAGCATTTTTCTGAGGTCAAATCCGGCGATAATTTCAGCACCGGCTCGGCTGTAGGTGACCGTCCATAAATTGACGAATACAAACAGGATGACCACCAGGAACCCGGACCTGAAGATCATCTCCGAAACATAAGCCAGATAATTCTTCGCACTCAAAGCGGCGGCAGCTACGTATTTATCTATCGAAATGAGCATTTCTTTCCGCCTCCCGCCCCGCATGATGACCCGAAAGGTAAATGTGCTGGATTATAGATTCTAAAGGAGGGTCCTGGATGGTTATGTCCCTTACAGCGTTTTGCGAAACTATTCGGCTTACCACTCCGTTTACATCGCATGTTTTTAAATCGACTTCTAATCTCACAATAGGTCCGTTTTGATGGATTACCCTAACGCCTGCGTCCAGGCTCAGACCCTCGGGTTTTTCCGCAAACTCAATTTCAACAATCTTGGAATGGAAAAAGTTCTTCCTCATTTCCCTGATGTTCGACTCCAGAACGATCCTGCCCTCGTTTAGAACTATGACATCCTCGCATAGGCGCTCGATGTCGCCGGTATCGTGGGACGTCAGAATTACGGTCACTTTTTTTTGCCTGTTTAGGTCTCTTAAAATATCTATCACTGCAGACCTTACCACCACGTCCAGGCCGATAGTGGGTTCGTCCAAAAACAGTATCCTGGGATTATGTATTAAAGCTGCTGCGATTTCACAGCGCATGCGCTGTCCCAGAGAGAGCTTACGCACCGGTTGGTAGAGGAATGAGCTAATATCGAATAAATCGACTAGTTCCTTCATTCGCTTTTTAAGCTCCACCCGGTCTATGTCGTATATCCTGCCCAGCAAATGAAAGGTATCTATGGGAGGCAGGTGGTACCACAATTGGGACCTCTGCCCGAAAACGGAGGAAATATGGTAGGCCAATTTGCTTCGGTATTTAAAAGGGTCCATTCCCAGAACCCTTAGACTGCCCTGCGTCGGGCTTAGGATTCCGCAGAGCAGCTTTATCATTGTGGATTTGCCCGCTCCGTTGGGCCCAATAAGTGCCAGAGCCCGGCCGGGATCCGCTCGGAACGAGACGTCATTTACCGCCTCTATCACCTGCCGCTCTCTACGCGTCCATCCCTTAATCTTCCAGAGGGTATACTGTTTTGAAACGTGATTGACCTCTATACACAAGCGTCCTCACCTATCCGTTAAAAGTGTGGGAAATCTGAATTGAAATTTTACATTATTTTATCGCAAGGTAATTTTCTGTCAATATCCTGGCTGCAATTCCAACTTTGGTATAATTTTGTTGAAAAAGGTCCTTAAGTTTGATATTAATAATATTAATATTGTTATTGTGGGAATTTTCTCATACGGCATCTTCTAAAGGAGGAATATGATGAAAAGCATCAATACCAAAATCATAGTATTGCTCTGCTCCCTTGTATTTATAGTCAGTACTGGCCTTGGAATAGCGGCTTATATCATCT
>NZ_VSCO01000196.1:0-2698 GCF_047459465.1 Caldicoprobacter sp.
TTTATTGGTCTGACAAAAGGAGTATGGAATGAACCGGAAGTTAAGTGGATGTTTGCAACGATAAACGAAAGAGCGGTCATGGCACTTTTAGCGCGCACGGGCCCAGATGGATTGAAGCTGTCCGACAGGGTATGGCGCACAAGCCAGAGAGCCAGAAATGCACTTAAGGTTATTGTTGAAGACGGAGTAACGAGAGGGTTGGATGCCAGGAAGATGGCCCGGCAAGTGCAAAAATATCTTCAGCCTGGAGTATGGACTGTGCTGAAAGAGGAGACGAGAAAGCGGTTGGGTGTACCCAAAGATGTCAGCATGGAGGCTATGCGGTTGGCCGTTACCGAGATGCATAATGCTTTCCACGAAGGTACACGTATGGCGTGGAATGCGGTGCCAGGGATACAAGGCTATTACTGGCGCTTGTCCAACTGGCACCCGATAACCGATATATGCGACGACTATGCATCACACAATGGAGATGGGTTTTGGCCAAAGGACCAGGTACCGATAAAACCTCATCCATGGTGCAGGTGCTATATCATACCGGCAGTAGAGGAAGTAGATAAATTTGTAAGCAGGCTTAAGGAATGGGTTGTCACGCCAGAAGCTCACCCGGATATTGAAATGTGGTATAATAATATTAAAGGGTTTATAAGTCGACCTAACCCGATGCGGCTGAGCGATTTTACAAAGCCAGCGTCGCATTTTGTCAATTTGCTTACAGCGGAATTTAACGTCCCGAGGCATACAGCGGAAAAGATAGAAGAGATACTCGAGGATATACGGAAAAGGACTGTGGAAGAAGGCGTCGAGTTTGCTGCAATGGTGGATTGGGCTAGCGGCAACGTTACAGGAAAGGTTTTGAAAGGCGATCAATCCTGGTGTGACATAGGTCCGCATCTGGATGCGATGATAGAAGGCAGGACGTATATCCATATGCATACCCATCCGGCCAGCTCATCTTTTTCAGATGCGGATGCGGCATTATTGGCTTACTATGACAAGCTGAAAATGATGGTTGTGGCTGGCGCTGATGGAACAAAGTATGTTTTGTTGCGAACAGATAAGGTCCAGAAAGGTGAAAGCCTCCGGGCGACAAAGAGGCAAATAACCGAGGTTTACAATGAGGAGAATCAGAGGTTGCGGCCTAAATACATGGCAAGATATTTCCAGGGAGAGCCCGAAGACAAACTTTGGAAAGAGCATTCTAATGAGATATGGGAAAACATAGCGGAAAAATTGGGCTTTGTGTATAGACGGATTTTGGGGAGGTGAATTGTGGTGAAAAGGGAAAGATGGAGTCCAACACTTGATGAATTTATGGAGCACTTCAAAAAGGGGCGACTTTATGAACCGCATATAAACGATCCACCGTACAAGTATTGGGCGGAGGAAGAAAGACAGAAGCAGAGAGAGCAGGGCCGAGAAAAGAGGGATGAAAATGCGAAAGATACCGGGCAATGAAATACCCAAGGGAATGCAGTTATCGGAGCCTGAAAGCGAACCGCGGGAGAAAAAATATATCACTTTGGCAGAAGCAAATTATGTTGCCGATATCAGAAGAGCTATATCACAGTTGCCATATAACATCGAGATTCAGGAGCTGGTAGTAACGGAGGGGAAAAACTCTCCACCAGTCATTCAGCTCGTAGTGACAATCACATAATGGCTGACACAAAACCGTTGGTATTTAAAGCCAGCGGTTTTTTTTATTGCAAAATTGGTTCAAAGGAGGTGAAAAGTGAATGGCATTAAAGATAGCATCGGTAAAGAACAGGGTCAGCGAAAAAGCATGGGGTGATGTTGATAAATCGGCTATCTGGAGAAGGCTCAAGGAAGCGCTGCAGAATGATGAAGCAGGGGCTAAAGAAGCGGTCAGGGAAATGTACGCAGTAGTGAAAGCGGCCGTAAACGCAGATTTGACGCAAGCAGACTGCTGGGGTCCACATCACGAAATTATAGACGACACGCTTGTCTTGAACAGAAATGGCCTGTTTGCGGCGGCGCAGGCTTTAGTAGGAGCAAGAGCAGAGCCCGATCTGACGCCGGAACAAAAGAGAAGTGCAGCCAGACATATCCTCAGGCATTACAGGGAGCTCGGTCTGGAAGCTCCGGAGAGCATACGGAGCCTGGCTGGCGAAAGGTCGCTGGAAGGCGAGATGATAAGGCTCGAAGCAGCGGTCGCAGGCGAGATGAGTGTGGAGGAGGTTCCGGCCAGCGCCGCAATAGATGTCCAAGCGCTGAAAGAGGGAGACAGCGAACCTCTTGAGGTAGTGGTCGAGATCCCGGCGGGCAGGAGCAAAAGAGGCTGGCTGTATACGCCACAGGCATTGAAACGCATAGTTGATGTGGTCATGGAACAGGGATTGCCGGGCTTCTTGGGCCACCAGAAGCCGGAGGATGTGGACCATCAATTCCCGCAGCCTGTAACCCATTGGGTGGGCGGCAAGATGGTCGGAGACAAGGCATATATCCGGGGAGTGGTGGATCCAGCAGCAAAGGACCTAAAGCGGTGGATTAAGTCCAGAGCTGTAAGAACGGTAAGCATTTACGGGATCCCAAAATTGGAGCATGTAAGGGGTGAAACAAGGGTTGTAGATTTTCAGCCGTTGTCCATTGACTGGACACCGCTCGGCAGGGCGGGTATGGACACCAGGGTTGTGGCTGTGGGTGAGATGGACACAATTATCACAAAAGGAGGGGA
>NZ_VSCO01000197.1:0-2693 GCF_047459465.1 Caldicoprobacter sp.
AGATAGAGTACCACCACGATTCCTATCCGCTTTACAGCTTGAGGCTGCTGGAATTTTTCGGCGCTGCTGGTTTGCAGGATGAAGGCTACATGCTGGTGCCGGACGGTTCGGGAGCCCTAATCTACCTCAACAACAATAAATTAGCCTCTTCATCATACTTCATAAATATATACGGGAATGACAGGTCCGTACCTCTGACCGAGCGTTCCAGCTTGATAGAACAGGCATATTTGCCCGTATTCGGCATGAAGAAAGGAGATAAAGCGTTATTTGCCATCATCGAGTCGGGAGATGCCATGGCACGGGTATGCGCCGACATAAGCGGAAGGGTAAATTCCTATAATTCAGTATGCGCGGAGTTTGTTTTGATACCGAACGATGTTCTTGATATAAGTGATTATTCGGGGAACTATGTGATCATGGTATATCAGCCTCGCATTTTCAAGGGGAATATAAAGATAAGATACGTTTTCCTGAACGGCGAGGATGCCAATTATGCGGGGATGGCCAGATATTATAGAAAGTATTTAGAGAATCAGTATGGCATGGTACAGAGACAGCAATACGATGACGTACCTTTTTATGTGGAGCTGATAGGTGCCATCAGAAAGGTGCGTTCCATAGCCGGGGTACCCGTCAACGTTCTTCAACCGGTAACAACATACGACCAGGCGATTGAAATTCTGGAGGAGTTAAAGAAAGGCGGCGTGAATGACATAGTATTAAAATATACCGGATGGGCCAACGGAGGGGTACACCATACCATACCTTCAAGCGTGAAGTTGATATCCAAGCTGGGCGGCTCCAGGGCGTTCAACAGATTGACGGCTTTTTTGGAGCAAAACCAAATCGATTATTTTATGGATTTTGGCATTGTATACGCTTATAAGAACACCCTGTTTGATGACTTCATAGTCCGTGCCCACGCTTCCCGCTATATAACGAAAGAGGTTGCCAGCATATACGATTACAATATAGCAACTGACGTCCAGGATCACGATAGGGGACCCTATTACATAATCAGCCCTTCTAAAATTCCTTCCATTGTGGATGGCATGATAAAGGGGCTACAGCGACTGTCTGTAAAGGGGGTTTCCATAAGGGATGCCGCTATTGACGTTAACTCCGATTTCAGAGAAAAGCGCCTTATCGATAGACAGCAAGCAAGGGATATTCTGGAGGCGCAGTTTGAAAAGATTAAAAACTCAGGGTTAGGGCTGATGGTGGATGGAGGGAATGCTTATTCCCTGCCCTACGTTGACCACATTGTGAACATTCCAGAGGAGTCTAACAGGTTTTATATAACCGACGAGAGCGTTCCATTTTTCCAAATGGTCATTAGAGGGCACATAAATTACGCAGGAGAGCCTGTAAACCTTGCCTCTGATTACAAGAAAGCGGTACTCAAGGCCATAGAGATTGGAGGAGGCTTATACTTTACCTTTATCTATGATGAAAACTCCGCCGTTAAGGAGACCTACTATGATAACTATTATTCCTGCGAATACCGTATATGGCTTGACAGGGCTTTGGAGTTTTACAGAGAAGTCAATGAAGCTTTGAAAGACGTGCAGGGGCAGACCATAGTGAACCATGAAAAGCTGGCAGAAAATGTGTATAGAACGACTTTTGAAAACGGGGTACAGGTAATCGTAAATTATAACAGCGAAGACGTAAACATCCAGGGCATGACCATTGAGGGGAAGGGATACAAGGTATTAAAGGGAGGAAGGTAATTTTATGCTGTTAGTATCAACAAATCGAGGAAATCAGGCCGCCGGAAGAAAAAGAAGGAGGCTAACTTTAACCAGCAAAAGGGCCATGATGGGATATGCCTTTGTATCGCCGTATATAATCGGCCTCATAGCCTTCTTCATGGTTCCCATAGTCCAGTCCTTCATATTCAGTTTAAACAGATTCGAGGTAGTAGAGGACGGGTATGTGCTGATTCCCAATGGTTTTGAGTACTATCGTAGGGCTCTATTTGTGCATCCCGATTTTGTGAGGAATCTTGTTGAGTCCCTTCTGGATATGGTGACCAATGTTCCGCTCATCATAATATTCAGCTTTTTTGCTGCCAACCTGCTGAACCAGAAATTCAGGGGACGGGCAGCTGCAAGAGCAATATTCTTCCTACCGGTAATACTAATGTCAGGCGTGATGCGCACCGTGGATAGCGGCGACTTGCTGCAATCTTCCCTCGGGCTTACGCAGACCGATTCCGGAGGGGGAACTCTCCAGGCCATAGAGCTGGCAAGGGTATTGTTTCAAACAAGGCTGGACCCCAGATTTATAAACTACATCATAAGCGCCGTTGAAAGAATTTATGATATCGTTTCTGCATCCGGCGTACAAATACTTATCTTTCTTGCCGGCCTTCAGTCCATCCCTCCATCGCTGTTTGAAGCTTCCAATATAGAGGGTGCTACCGGTTGGGAAAATTTCTGGAAGATCACCTTCCCAATGGTAAGCCCGTTGATACTGGTAAACACCGTATATACGGTGATCGATACTCTTACCAACTCTTCCAATTCGGTTATGGAACTGATAGAGGAAATCGCATTTTCCCAAAACAATTACGGCTTTAGCTCCGCTATGGCATGGATATACTTCATTTCCGTTATGGTCGTCGTGCTGATTATTATAGGGATAATCTCCCGCAGCGTGTTCTATCAGGAATAAATATTTTGGGG
>NZ_VSCO01000047.1:0-12810 GCF_047459465.1 Caldicoprobacter sp.
TCATATCACAATACAAAAGAAAAATCACGATGTCGTTACGTTTTTGCGCTAAAGTTAAGTCAATACAATCATGTAAGAAAAGGTTGAACTCCCAAAAAACATTAAAAAACGAGCAATAACTTGGCCACTAAACTCCAGCTCTGAGGAGTAAAAATTTTTCGAGCTAATTGAGGGATGAGATACGAAAATTTTCTTCAAAATAGTGCTAAATATTGTATAATAATACTATATAAAGTCAGTAAAATAGCGCATTTGGAGGGGATTTGGGTTGGTAACGAGAAAAGAAAAAAGAGAAGCAGAAAAAAGCACAAATTTTTTTCTCGAGTTCATAAGGATTAAGAATCATTTTTTAAGGAGTTAAATGAGAAGCTTATGAATGTAAAAGATCCCAGGCATCAGGGTGTTTTCTGCAAGAGAAAATTCGGGAGTGTAAATATTTTTGTGTATGGGAGCTTTTAGCTCCTTTCTGGTATTGTTTAAAGTGTTACTTCACTCTGGTAACAGTATCCTCCTTAACATTTTTATCTTAATTAGGCTTTTGTAAAACCCTAAATTCTTTATTATTCGAAAATCACGGAATACTGCCTGTTATCGCCCTTAACCCCAGAAATACCAAACAAAACTTCGGTAAACCAGGATTCAATGAATATGGTATCCCTACCTGCCCTAAAGACCCATCCCTCCCCATGAAGTGGGATGGCTCCTGCAAAGGTAAAAACAGGGGTTTCAGAAATAAGTTCATCTGTCCTAAAACTACCAAGCTGCCCGGCGGCAAATATATCTGCTCCTGTGAGGATAAATGTACTCCTTCCAATTGCAGAAGAATGTTTTATACTTATCCCAAAAACAAACAACTAGAGCTTTTTTTATTTCAAACAATACACCTTCATTTTCATCTGTTTCCCTCCGACAGACAAAGACTATTTTTTGTTTGCTATACAATTCTCCGGTAGCACATTAAAACGGGCATACTTTTTAAAGGCCTCCCATAATTTTACATCAAAACAGATTGCGGTAACCTCATTATTTGCCATATAGCTTAAAGTCAGGGCAGAGGAAAGATGGATGGCGTCAAATCCTCGCAGGGAATGAGTATAAGTCAGTTCTCCGGCCAGGTCTATCAGTTCGTCGGTGATCTCGATTTTAAAGTAGTTTTTCCAATCTTGCTTCAAGGCAGCAACAATTTCATCATGTGTACCGATATCGATAAGTTTTTCGCGGCAGGCACGTGCAAAGGCGGATCGCGCTTCAGCATAGGCAACTTTAGAAGTGGCAACTATTAAAGAGTTCTGCACAGCCTCCCTGACCAGAGAAGTTCCTTCTTCGTTAATATACAGTTTAACCAAAGCGCTTGTATCAAGATATACGATCATCGTCTATCCTCCGATACAATATCAGAAACGTTTCTGCCTTTACTGGTGGGATGAAGTATTGTCGTTCCTCTAGGCTTTCCTCCGTTCCAGGAAGCGATTTCTTTGTCCAGCATTTCAATGATTCCCTGCGGAAGAGAATTATCTACCGGCATCAGTTTTGCAATGGGTTTCCCTCTGTCTGTTACCTGTATTGTTTTACCGCTCTTAACCAGTTTCAAATAACGGCTCAAAGAATTTTTGAGCTGTCGTACGCCTACATATTCCATAAAAGACACCTCCTTTGTGGCTATATTATAACCTAAATGTAGCCACATTACAAGAGAAAAAACTAGGAATATAAAGCAATTTGATTTCTATAATTTTTTAGGGCGTTGCATTTAATTTTACAACGAACCACTGTCACTTTTGCTTCGGAATTGCATGATAATATAAAAAGGGCTGCACCTTGGGTTACCCAATCAGCAGCCCTTATCTTTATGGTGGAGGCGAGGGGAGTCGAACCCCTGTCCGAAGATGCTTCGGCGAAAGCATCTCCGAGCGCAGTCAGTGTTTTGTCATTCCCTCCATCAGGCTCCCACTGACAGGATCCCGATGTCGGTAGCTTCGTTAGAATCCGGCCTGCCCCCGAAGCAAAGGCAGGTTCGTTCCCCACTCAACCGGCGCCCAACACCTGTAGCGTGGGCACTACAGGGTGGACGTTAGCTGCTTCCTTACGCAGCTAAGGCTAACTGTGCATCGTCTGCACTTATTTTTTCTCCAGGTTGTTGACGCGGTCCCGGAGTCCGCGGCTCGCTTCTTTCGCCTCAACTATCCCCGTCGAAACCCAGTACGCCCCCACGTTATATATCATATTCAATTGTCTATGCAAATGCGCCTCCCAATGCTCCTCCAAGCAACCTACATTTTCTGGCGCTGGCGGAAGGCCCTTTCTATTTCCCTTTGAGCATCGCGTTTGGCGATGCTTTGGCGCTTATCATAGCTTTTCTTACCTCTCGCCACCGCCAACTCTATCTTAACCCATCCCCTCTTTAAATAAACCTTGAGGGGAACCAGCGTATAGCCCTTCTGCTGTACATAACCCGCCAGCTTGTCAATCTCCCTGCGATTTAACAACAGCTTGCGCGTCCTCAACGGGTCCCGATTGAATATATTTCCCTTCTCGTAAGGGCTTATATGCATGTTATAGAGGAAAACCTCTCCATCCTTTACGACGGCATAGCTATCACGGAGGTTGACATTGCCTTGGCGTACCGACTTCACCTCGGTACCTACCAGCACAATCCCTGCTTCGTACGTCTCTTCGATGAAGTAATCGTGCCTCGCCTTCCTATTCTGTGCTATTATCTTTATGCCTTCATCCGCCATCCAATTAACACCTACTACCGACAAAATAACCCTACTTGAACTGATCAAGCAGCACAAATAGGGTTGAACTCATTACCACTTCCTATTCAATTGCAATCAAAGTATACCATACATTAAACAACATGTCAATAAGGGGGTTGGCCAATTTTATCATTCAACCAGCACAAAATCGATATTCCTGGATGCCAGATCAACTGCCACAACCCTTATCCTTACAGCATCACCGAGCCTATATATTTTACCTGTCCTCTGCCCGATGAGGCAATAGTGCTTTTCATCGTAGACGTAATAGTCATCATCCATGGTGCTGATATGCACCAATCCTTCCACAGTGTTGTCCAACTCCACATATATCCCATAATTGGTGACGCCCGATATTATCCCGTCGTACTCCATGCCTATCTTATCCAGCATAAACTCGGCTTTCTTCAAATCATCAACCTCGCGTTCCACTTCATCTGCGATGATCTCACGTTCCGAACAATGCTCGGCCATATCGGGCAGCACGCTTTCAAGTCTGGCTATCCTGGCCGAGTCCAATCTGTTATGCAACATATCCTTTATTATCCTGTGATCCACCAGATCTGGGTATCTCCTGATGGGCGATGTAAAGTGGCAATAATACTCCAACGCTAGCCCAAAATGGCCCGTATTGTCGGGACTGTACCTGGCCTTTTGAAGCGACCTGAGCATGACGGTATTTATTATGGCCTCTTCTCTCGTGCCGTGAACCTGATCCAGCAGCTGCTGCAGCGTCTTGGGATGTATCCTCCCACCGATGCCCTTCAAGTGATACCCGAAATTGTGTATAAACTCGTTGAACTCCAACATCTTTTCGATATCCGGATCCTCATGTATGCGGTACATAAAAGGTATATTTCGCCAGAAAGCATGCTGCGCTATCGTTTCATTGCATATCAGCATGAACTCCTCTATCATGCGCTCGCTGACGCCCCGGGTATACAGCTTAACGTCTACCACCTTGCCATCGCTGCCCAATTTTATCTTTGCCTCGTTAAGGTCGAAATCTAGGCTGCCCCTTCTCTTCCTGCGCTTGTTAAGTATCTCGCTCAAGCGCTGCATGTTTTTTAAATCCTCCAGAAATTCCGCATACTTGGGCAATAGTTCTTGGTCGTTTTCCTCCAATACCTTGTTGACCTCTTCGTATACCATGCGCATCTTGCTGCGGATAACGCTCTCGTATATCTGGTAGTCCACAACTTCGCCTTTATCATCAATTTCCATCATGACGGAAATGGCAAGGCGATCCTCATTGGGATTTAAGCTGCATATACCGTTGGACAACTCGGGCGGCAGCATGGGAATTACCCTATCCACCAGGTACACGCTGGTCCCCCGCAGATATGCCTCCTTATCCAGAGGTGACCCTTCCTTCACATAATGGCTTACGTCGGCTATGTGCACGCCCAAAAGGAAATGCCCATTTTCCAGGATTTCCAGGGAAACCGCATCGTCAAAATCCTTGGCATCGGCACCGTCGATGGTAAAAGTCCGTAAGTGCCTAAAATCCTGACGCCCCACCATGTCCTCTTCCCGCACCGTCTGGCTGATCTCTGCTGCAGCAGCCTCAACTTCGGCAGGGAATTTCTCAGGCAGCTTATACTGCCGTATGATGGACAAGACGTCAACCCCGGCATCATCCTTATGGCCTAGAACTTCGATGATTCTCCCAACAGGATTCCTTCTCTGCTCAGGCCATTTATAGATCTCAACCACTACTTTATAGCCCGTTTTGACATCAATACCATCTAATGAAGGTACAAATACATCCATCCCAATTTTGGGGTCATCGGGCACCACAAAGCCATGATGGCCCTTGCCGTTGGCCTCAAAGGTGCCGACGATAGTCTTATTGGCACGCTCAAGCACTTTGTATACCTCTCCCTCACGGGATGGATAAGCGTATGCACCGGACAAAAGGCGCACTATTACCCTGTCATTGTGCATGGCACCATTCATGTTCTCGGCCGATATATACACATCTTCTTCAGCAGGGTCATCGGGAATCAAAAAACCAAACCCCCTGGGATTTCCTTGGATCCTGCCTATTATATACCCCAGCTTTTCGGGTAAGGCATATTTCTTCTTCTTTGTCTGGATGATCTGCCCATCCTTAACCATTTCATCCAGTACAGATTGAAGCATCTTCCTCTGAGATGGCGGAATTTCAAGGGCTTCCATAAGCTGCTCTATATACATCGGTGGCCTTTTATCTTCTCTTAAAATCTCGATTATCCTGTCCTTTATCCTCAAGCCTTCTTTCCTCCACTTCATCAGTATTAGTTTAGTCTTGTTAGCATTTGCTTATGGTACTGTGCAGCGTATAAATGCTGCTTGTACTTTCACAGCTTGTTATATAGTTTAACCATTTTTACATCACCACAAACAAAAAGCCTTAGCATTATATGAGATCAGTTCATCTTTATCCTCAATTATTTATCGCACAAAGGCTACCAACTATTCGGGAATGCTACTATGGCTTCATAAAAAACTTGGTAGCCTTTGTTGCTACCCTTAATTTCGAAAGGTGCTTTACGCTCCCTCTGCAGACTAACTATTTCAACACTAACCCTGATTACTCAATCACAAACCCAGGTCAGCGGCTATCAATTGCATGGCTTCAATGGCCAAGCCGATGAACTCTTCCAGAGAAAGCCCCAGCTCCTGGCAGCTCATGATCTGCTCCCTGGAAGCACCTCGGGCAAAGGATTTTTCCTTGAATTTTTTCATCACAAAGTCGGTATCCACGTCGGCCAGCTTTTTACTGGGCTTAACCAAGGCAGCAGCCACTATCAAGCCAGTTACGGGGTCAGCAGCATACAATGCCTTATCGAGTTTGGTCACCCGCGGATATCCTAGGGCCTCATTGTGAGCTTTGACGGCATTAACCTCGTTCTCCTTCATACCCGCTTGCGCCAGCATCTGGGCGCCTATTAGCCCGTGTTGCGATGGAGAATCGGCCGTCCTTTCATAGTCGACATCATGAACAAGCCCTACTACACCCCATCTTTCCTCGTCCTCCCCCAGTCTCCTGGCCAATGCCCGCATGACCGCCTCGGTGGCAAGCATATGCTTTATCAGGTTGGCATTTCTGACGTTTTCCTTCACCATCTTAAGTGCTTCTTCTCTCGTCATCCTTGATTCCCCCTTTAGATTTTTAACCGCAAATTTTCCATTATATGGCTTTAAGCTTCCCTTCTCTTCTAACTTTGCACGGTTGATGGAGAGCCCGTCAGTCAGAAGCAACATAAAGGGGCATTGCAATTTTAGCGGCTAATAGCTGACACAAATTCAATACTTTAATACCATTTTATATAACAGAAAAAACGACCCGTGGGTCGTTTTTGTCACACACTTTCCAAACTTATATTTATACCCCTCTATTTTTCTCTAATAAAGTTCCCTTCTTAACTGTTTTATCGTTATCTCATCATTCTTCCGTTTAATCGCCCTGTTTAAGGCCATTCCCTTCAACAAAATGCCATCTATCAGCCTATTTACTATTCGAGAATAACCAAAACCAACGTGATCACTATAAACAACACCGCCGATATCTTGGTCCACCTGTGGAGCTTCCCTTCAAAGCTTCTGGCCTTGTTCTTGCCAAAAAACGTCTCGGCACCCCCCGCAATGGCTCCCGACAATCCGGCCTTCTTGCCCGATTGGAGCAGTACAACCGCTATGAGAAAGATTTCAACCAGCACAAGTAATGCAGTAAGTATATACTTTACAACCGCCAATGGAACTCCTCCTTCCTACAGATGACAACCCTATTGTAGCATACCATTACTATAAAATCAAGGCAAAATTTTCAACGGTCAGCTATTCAGCTCATATTTTAAGCACTAACATTATAGTAACGTCACTTCACTGCAAAAGAAATCCCCCGCCTTGTAAAGCGGGGGGATTATTATCTTACTTTACTTATTCTTCAGATTGAACCAGGCTTTTAAGCCTAGGTACTGCGCTACATCGCCCAACTCCTCTTCTATCCTCAACAGCTGGTTGTACTTGGCAACGCGATCAGTACGGGATGGAGCACCCGTCTTAATCTGCCCGGCATTTACTGCCACCACCAGATCAGATATTGTAGTATCCTCGGTCTCACCAGAACGGTGTGATACAACCGCTGTATATCCCGCGCGATTTGCCATTTGGATGGCATCCAGCGTCTCGGTCAAGGTACCGATCTGGTTGACCTTGATGAGAATGGAATTGGCAACTCCCAGCTCGATGCCCTTTGCTAGCCTCTGGGTGTTGGTTACAAACAGGTCGTCGCCCACCAGCTGGATCCTGTCACCCAGCTTCTGCGTAAGCAACTTCCAGCCATCCCAGTCTTCCTCGGCCACGCCATCCTCCAGCGATATGATGGGATATTTGTCAACCAGATGGACATAGTAGTCCACCATTTCGGCTGCTGTCCTTACAACGCCTTCACCTGGGAAGTGGTATTTCCCATCCTCTTCATTGTAAAGCTCGGTGGCCGCAGCGTCGATGGCAATGCGGATATCATCGCCCGGCTGATAGCCTGCTTTTTCAACGGCCTCAAGGATCACCTCGATGGCTTCCTCGTTGGTCTTCAGGTTTGGAGCAAAACCGCCCTCATCGCCCACTGCTGTGCTGTAGCCCTTCTTATTGAGCACCGCTTTCAGGTTATGGAATACCTCGGCGCACATGCGCAGTGCCTCTCTAAAGCTGGTGGCGCCTACCGGCATAATCATGAACTCTTGAATATCCACGGTATTGTCGGCATGCTTGCCGCCGTTCAATATGTTCATCATGGGTACCGGCAGGACCTTTGCGTTAGCACCGCCTATATACCTGTAAAGCGGAAGCCCCAGCTGCTCTGCGGCAGCTTTTGCAACTGCCAGCGATACGCCCAGAATAGCATTGGCACCCAGTTTGCTCTTGTTGGGCGTGCCATCCAGTTCAATCATCAGCTTGTCGATGGCCACCTGATCCAGCGCATCCATCCCGATAATTTCTTCAGCAATGACCTTGTTTACGTTTTCTACAGCCTTTTGTACGCCCTTGCCCATGTACCTCTTCTTATCGCCATCCCTTAGCTCCACGGCTTCAAAGGCACCTGTAGAAGCACCGGAAGGCACAGCAGCCCTGCCTACAGCTCCACCCTCCAGATACACCTCTACTTCTACAGTGGGATTGCCTCTGGAATCCAGAATCTCTCGGCCTATAACATCAACAATGGTGGTCACGGCTTTTCTCTCCTTTCTCTTCAGGCTTTATCTTAGTGTAAATAACTCTTTCTTCGTAAAAGGCTAATTCCCTTTTAAGTTACCTCTTTTTCGCAATTTCAATGCCTAAACCATAAATAGGTATTCGTCACAAAGTCAACTACAAGGTCACTTCTTGCTGCATTGTAACACAAAAGGAATTTTTCAAGCGCTTCATTTCTTCAAAATCAAGCTTTCCCCCGTCATCTCTTCGGGCTTGTCAAGGCCCATCAGTTCCAACATGGTTGGTACTATATCGGCCAATCGGCCTCCTTCCCTCAAGGTAACATCTTTCCTGGTATCGTCTATCAATATAAAGGGTACGGGGTTTGAGGTATGAGCCGTGTGCGGCTGGTTAGTCTCAAAATCCCACATCTGCTCAGCATTGCCGTGATCGGCCGTCACTATTACCTTGCCACCCCTTGCTCGGACGGCCTCCACTACCCGCCCTACGCATGTATCCACCGTCTCCACCGCTTCAACTGCCGCCTCCATGACGCCTGTATGCCCTACCATATCGCAGTTAGCGTAATTCAATATGATCACGTCATATTGCCCAGAAGCAATACGCCTCTCAACTTCCTCAGTCACTTCAAATGCGCTCATGGAGGGCTTCAAATCATAAGTTGCAACCTTGGGTGACGGAATCAACACCCTGTCTTCATTCTCGTTGGGGTACTCTACACCACCGTTGAAGAAAAACGTTACATGGGCGTACTTCTCAGTTTCAGCAATCCTCAGCTGCTTTTTGCCCAGCTTGCTTATATATTCGCCAAAGGTGTTGGTAATAACCTGCGGTTCATAGGCCACATGGATATTGGTAAATGTCTCGTCATACTGGGTCATAGATACAAAACACACGGGGAAATAACCCTTACCCCGCCTAAACTCGTTGAACTCAGGCTGGATAAAAGCACGGGTGAGCTGCCTTGCCCTGTCAGGCCGGAAATTAAAAAATATGATCGAGTCGTTGGGCTCAATGGTGGTAACCGGCTTCCCGTCCTCAAGCACCACTGTGGGACGCACGAACTCATCGGTTATATTGTCCCTATATGACTGCTCCACGGCCTCTACGGCTGAAGAGGCAAACTCTCCTATACCCAAAACCATGGCATCGTAGGCTTTTTGCGTGCGATCCCACCTCTTATCCCTGTCCATAGCATAATAGCGCCCCATCACGGTGGCAATTTTGCCGAACTGGTACTCATCAAGCTTTTTCTGAAGAATTTCGATATATGACTTGCCGCTTGTAGGCGGGACATCCCTTCCATCGGTAAAACAGTGTATATAGACCTGCGGCAAACCGCTTCTCTTTGCCAGCTCTACCAGCGCATACAGGTGTTCAATGTGGCTGTGAACTCCTCCATCCGACACCAGGCCCATCACATGTAGCTTTGTACCATGCTTTTTGACATTCTCTATGGCAGCTAAAAGGGCCTTATTGTTAAAAAAGCTGCCATCCTCTATGGCCTTGCTGATGCGGGTAAGCTCCTGGTATACTATTCTGCCGGCACCGATGTTTAAGTGCCCTACTTCAGAATTGCCCATCTGCCCTGCAGGAAGCCCTACATCAAGGCCGCTTGCCCCTATGGTCACATGCGGGTACTCCTTCCAGTACCTATCCAGATTGGGGGTCCTGGCTTGGTAAACCGCATTCCATTCTTTCCGATCGCTCAACCCAAACCCATCCATTATGATGAGAACGACCAAATCCTTCTGCATATTTTCCTCCTAATATTTCACGATTTTAGCAAAATCCTGCGCCTTCAGGCTAGCGCCCCCCACCAGCGCACCATCAATCTCGGGCATCCCCATAAGCTCGGCGGCATTTTCGGGCTTTACGCTTCCGCCATACAGTATCCTCATCTGTTGAGCCGCCTGACTGCCCAGCACCTCTCCTACGACCTTACGTATGTAACCTATAACCTCATTAGCATCGTTGCTGGAAGCCGTCTTGCCCGTACCTATTGCCCATATGGGCTCATAGGCGATGACCACTCGATGGGCCACATCAGCATTTAAACCTTCTAAGGCTGCGCGGGTCTGTTTATCCACTACTTCCTCGGTAATTCCTTGCTCGCGCTGCTCCAGCGTCTCACCAACGCATATGATGGGGATGAGATTATGAGCTACGGCAGACAATACCTTTTTGTTTACCATTTCATCGGTCTCGCCAAAGTACTGCCTTCTCTCAGAATGGCCAATTATGACGTATTCCACATCCAACTCCTTCAGCATACCAGGGGCTACTTCACCAGTAAAGGCTCCCTGCTCTTCCCAGTGCATGTTTTGGGCACCCAGCTTGATGTTGGAGCCTGATAGAGCCTCCTTAGCAGCTGGTAAACAAACAAAAGGAGGACACACAACTACTTCAACCTGTGCATCCTTCACCAATGGCTTCAATTCATTTATGAGAGACACCGTTTGGGACGGTGTTTTGTGCATCTTCCAGTTTCCTGCTATGATGGGTTTCCTCATACTCAACTCTCCTTAATATCACATCCCAACCTACCTGCCCGGGAGAAAACCCCCGGGCAGTTACTGGTTGGGTAATCTATATAAAATTTAGGGGGCAATATTAGCAACTCTATGTCGCTTTAATAATTGTCTTTTATTTTAACACAACATCTATCTATTTAACATAATCTTCATCCGCATGTCAATACCTCATTTTAATTTGTAAAAAGCAATTTTCAACTCATTTGTCATTAAGGGCTGCAATTCCCGGCAGCACCTTGCCCTCTAGAAACTCCAGGGAAGCACCGCCACCCGTCGAAATATGGGTCATCTTATCGGCAAATCCCAGCTGCTCTACAGCAGCGGCCGAATCACCGCCGCCGATAATGGTAGTACCACCGCATTCGCTTACATATTTGGCCACAGCTTTTGTGCCCTCGGCAAAGGCGGGCATTTCAAACACACCCATGGGCCCGTTCCAAACCACGGTCTTGGCCTTCTTAATCTCCTCGCCAAACATCTCCCTGGTCTTCGGCCCAATATCCATGCCCATCCATCCGGCTTCAATCTCGTCGCTATCCACAACCTTGTGAGGTGCATCGGCTTTGAACTCCTGAGCCACCACGTTATCCACAGGTAGCAGCAGCTTTACGCCCTTCTCCTTTGCCTTTTCCATCAACTGTTTTGCCAGCTCCACCTTGTCCTCTTCTAGCAGGGAATTGCCCACCTCATATCCCTTGGCCTTGAGGAAGGTATAGGCCATACCCCCGCCGATCAGGAGAACATCCACCTTGTTGATTAGGTTTTCAATTACGCCTATCTTATCCGACACTTTGGCACCACCTAGAATAGCCACAAAAGGCCTCTCCGGGTTCTCCAAAGCCTTGCCCATGACTTCAAGCTCCTTCTGTATCAGGTAACCCGCCACAGCCGGCAGATAATGGGCTACCCCTTCAGTGGAGGCATGGGCCCTGTGGGCGCTGCCAAAGGCATCGTTGACGTATATATCTCCCAGCTGTGCTAAAGCCTTGGCAAACTCTGGGTCGTTCTTGGTCTCTTCCTTGTGGAAGCGGACGTTCTCCAAAAGGACGACTTGGCCTTCCTTCATGCTGGCAACAGCATTCTTGGCGCTCTCCCCTATAACGTCTTTTGCCATGATGACTTCCTGGCCCAGCAGCTCGCTTAAGCGCTTAGCAACGGGTGCAAGGCTATACTTGGGATCAAATTCGCCCTTGGGCCTTCCCAAATGGGACATAAGTATTACTTTTGCATTATTCTTGATCAGATACTGTATGGTGGGAAGGGCAGCCCTTATGCGCCTATCGTCAGTGATATTGCCGTTTTCATCCATGGGGACATTGAAGTCAACGCGAACCAGAACGCGCTTGCCCCTCACATCTATATCCTCTATGGTTTTTTTGTTCACAAAGATCACTCCTTTTACATTATAGGCCCTTGGATGCAATGTACATAATGAGGTCGGCTACCCTATTGGAGTAACCCCATTCGTTGTCGTACCAGGCTACCACTTTTGCGAGAGTTCCCTCTATTACCATGGTGGACAAAGCATCGACTATGGATGAACGAGGATCTTGCTTGAAGTCTATGGATACCAACGGTTCTTCCTCGTAGCCCAAGATGCCCTTCATGGGTCCTTCTGCAGCCTCTTTCAAGGCAGCATTGATCTCCTCTGCAGTAGTCGGCTTCTCCAGCTCAGCCACAAAGTCTACTACCGAGACGGTAGGTGTGGGCACCCTCATGGCAAACCCATTGAGCTTACCCTTCAGCTCGGGCAATACTAGAGCAACGGCCTTAGCAGCACCAGTAGTAGTGGGAATAATGGACAGCGCAGCTGCTCTCGCCCTTCTCAAATCCCTGTGGGGCAGATCCAGAATCCTCTGGTCATTGGTATAGGAGTGAACTGTGGTCATAAGCCCTTTCTTGATGCCGAACTTCTGGTGAAGTACCTTCGCGACGGGAGCCAAGCAGTTGGTCGTGCACGAAGCGTTGGAGATGATGTGGTGATTTGCTGGGTCATACTTGTCCTCGTTAACGCCCATAACAACGGTGATATCCTCATTCTTCGCAGGAGCGGTAATGATGACCTTCTTTGCACCGCCCTCAATGTGCTTAACAGCCTTATCCCTGGAAGTGAAAAGCCCTGTAGACTCAATTACGATGTCTACACCCAAGTCCTTCCATGGAAGATTAGCGGGATCCTTCTCGGCCAAAATCTTGATCTCTTTCCCGTTTACAACCAGGGAATCCTCTTTTGCGACGACCTCGCCATTGAATTTGCCATAGCAGGAGTCATACTTCAGCAGATGAGCCAACGTAGCGGCATCGGTTAAGTCATTGAT
>NZ_VSCO01000002.1:0-48497 GCF_047459465.1 Caldicoprobacter sp.
TAAATGTAGGCTCCACCCTTGAAACTTCTCGCATGTCGGTGGAGCTGGCAGCGCGGTATCCCTTCATATACGCCGCTGTGGGGGTTCACCCCCATGAGGTGTCGCAAATGAGCAGCCGGGATTTGGCTACCCTTGAAGCTATGACTACAGGCCAAAAAGTGGTGGCCATAGGTGAGATCGGCTTAGACTATTATTACGATTTTTCGCCCAGGGAGTTGCAGAGGGAATGGTTTGCCCAACAGATAGACCTGGCATACAGCCTGGGATTGCCCATAATCATACATGATAGGGAGGCCCATGCAGACGTGCTCGACATACTCAAAGCTAAAAAGGACAGGATAGTTGGCGGGGTAATGCACTGCTATTCGGGAAGCTGGGAGATGGCAAAGGATTTCATGGACCTTGGGCTTTACATCTCTCTGGGTGGTCCGGTTACTTTTAAAAATGCTAAAAGGCCGGTGGAGGTAGCTCAAAAAATTCCTCTGGACAGGCTGGTCATTGAAACCGATAGCCCCTATCTGGCACCTACACCTCATCGGGGTAAACGCAATAACCCTGCTTATGTAGGGCTGGTGGCCCAGAAAATTGCCGAGATCCGCGGGATGTCCTTTGAGGAAATAGCTGAAATTACGCTTAACAATGCTAAAAAGCTATTTAAAATATAGTGAATTGTGTTATAAGAAATTAAGATATGATGAGCGGATTTAAGAAAAGGAGATGGAGTAATGAACAACTACGTCTATAGGTTAGGGGATGCTCTATACATCAATTTGACCAATCGATGTACCAACTGCTGCGATTTTTGCATTCGCAATATCCATGACGGCATGGGGGAGTACAACCTATGGTTGGATAAAGAGCCCACCGTCCAAGAGGTGCTTGAGCAGATAGGGGATCCCACTCAGTACAGCGAAATAGTGTTTTGCGGATTTGGGGAGCCCATGATAAAGCTGGAGGAGCTCCTAGAGATTGCCCGCGAAGTCAAGAGAAAAGGAGGCAAGGTGAGGATCAATACCAACGGCCAGGCCAACCTTTACCACGGCAGGAATGTGGTGCCCTTGCTCAAGGGGCTGGTGGATGTAATCTCCATAAGCCTCAATGCGCCCACCGCTGAACAGTATGACGCCATATGCCATTCGCGCTATGGGAAAGAAGCCTTTGAAAATATTTTGGAGTTTGCCAGGGAATGCGTCAAGGTCATTCCAAGGGTGGTGCTTTCGGTGGTGGACGTATTATCCCCTGATGATATTGAAAGGTGTCGCGCCATTGCCGAGGATATAGGAGCACAGCTTAGGGTACGTCAGATGATAGAATGAGGAGGATGCTCACCGGTAATATTCCGTGAACATCCTCCTAGCTATGTCAAGCTTGACGTCTCCTTGGCCTGCTGGTACTTCCAGCGCCACGCATACAAGGAGGGGTTTTTCACTGTTTAGGGTAAATCCGATGAACCAGGCTATCTCCTGGGTTTTATCCCCAACCTGTGCCGTCCCGGTTTTGCCAGCGATGGTAAGCCCGGGAATTTTTACTCTATGCGCCGTCCCAGTTGGATCTTCCACCGTATCCACCAGCATGGGCAGCAAGGTTTCCACATGCTGTTGGGGTATGGCGCTTTCCAGCCATGGTTTTGGCTGTAAGGATTCCACGATTTGCCCCGAGGAGGTACGGATTTCCTTTATGATCTGTGGAAGCATCATCTTGCCGCCATTGTAGAAAGCGGTATACATGGCAGCCAACTGTAAGGGAGTTATCAGCATTTCACCCTGTCCGTAGCTGGTATTGGCAAGCAGGGCATCGCTCCATTGGGTGGCATCGTTTTTCACCTGGGAATTTTTCACCGGCAAAATAAATGGTAGGGCTTGACCTATGCCATATCGGGTAGCTAAGCTTTCGAAGTTTCTGTAGCCTATTTTTAGTCCCGTCCATGCGAAGAATATGTTATCTGACCACACGATGGCGTTGCGTAAATTTACATCCCCTGCTGGATGGGGCACCCGTCTAATAGGGGGAGCAGTCCAGTTTGACGAAGGGATCCATTCCTCTTTTTGGGCTTCGGGCACTACTGTTTCCGGAGTGATGACCCCCAGCTCCAGAGCCATGGCTGCCGTAAAGGGCTTGAATACAGACCCCGGTGGATACAGGCTTTGTATGCACCTGTTTACAAGGGGATGGTTAGGGTCCTGGGATATCGCTTTCCATAAGGAAGGAGACACTCCCACGGGGAATACGTTGGGGTCAAAGGAAGGTTGACTTACCATGGCCAGTATTTCGCCGGTTGATGGATTTAATGCTATAACGCTACCTCTATGATCTTTTAATGCTTCGTATGCGGTTTTTTGAAGATGAGGGTCGATGGTCAGCATAACGTCGTTGCCGTCCTGGGCTTCCACACTGGCTATGATATATTTTTGCTTTCCTTCTTGGTCTTCTATGTAGAGGGTATAGCCTTTCTGCCCTCTTAAGCTTTCTTCCAGCGCTGCTTCTATTCCCTGTCGTCCAATCAGGTCATCTGCTTCATATCCCTTGGATGCCTTTTCCTTCAGCTCATCCTGATTGATCTTTTGTACATATCCCGTTACATGCGCAAATGCTTGTTCCATGGGATACTGACGTGTGGTATAGCTTTTGCTGGACAACATGACCCCTTTTACCTTGAGAAGCTCACTTTTGTACTCTTCGGAAATATTAAATGGTAAGTTTTTGATGGGAACGAAGAAGTCGGGGTTGTCCTTTACCCATTTTTGGTTGAGTATGCTGTGTATGGCGCTTTCGTCCATTTCTATGAGGGACGCCAGGGCTTTAACAAAGCTATCGATGTCCGGAATGGCTGAAGGCTTGGCTCCCACCGTATAAGCCGGACCGTCAACAGCCAGCGGATTTCCTTCCCTGTCGGTTATGGTTCCCCGTTTGGCTGTGTGCTGTTTGATTCTCACTTTATCCCCTTCGCCCATGATGGGAAATATGAGGGAAGGGGACCATGATATCTTCCATTGCTTATCCTCCAAAACCAGCGGAAGGGTATATTCATATTCGAAAGTTCCCACCGTATTGGTATAGAACTGGGCCTTAAAGGGAAGATAGGCCTCATCCTCTTCGATGACAATTTCCTGTGCAGTGATTTCCAACTTGTCTAATTTGATAGCCGAAAATATGTTGGTATACCTGTTTACGAAGTCCTGTTGATTGATGGAGGATTGGGATTCCACAGACAAAAGTTCATACATGTCCTGATAGTTGCCCTGTTTCCAAGCCTCAAGATAAGCGTTGGCAGTCTCTTTTGGATGGGGCTTGGAGCAAGCCGGTACTGTGAAGCAGATAATCAAGCTCAATGCTATTAATACTACCAACCTTTTCATGAGGGCATTTCACCTCTCTGCCAAATTCGTGCTTTTGTATATTTTATCATACATCCTTTAAATATTCACCTGGTGAATTTTCGTTGTGATATACGATAAAGAGTATAGAATCGACATCATTTGGAATAATATAGAAATAAATAGAATAAAAAATTATGGATAAAAGTTTGAGCGTGGCTTCGTTGATGGGGACTTTATGATTAAAGCTATACCTATGCTATAAATATTACAAAACGTTGACAAAATATTAAAAAAATATTACAATGTGTAACAGATTTATTATTTGCGTTTGTTGTGCGTAGCCCACGCGATGCCTTGATGAATAAAAGGAGGGTGATTCATGAAACCTCAAATAGGCGGGGCAAATAATGCGCTGAGAGGCAAGTTTAAGTTCTTGTTGATGGTACTGATTGCCCTGCTTATATTAGGCGTAATTTCGGCCGCAGCTGTCTATTATATAGACAGCATAAGCTATGCGGTCACATTGAGGGATGATGGACGAGAGGTAGAGATAGTTACTTTAGAAAAAACGGTTGGTGAGTTTTTGGAGAAATATGAAATTGAGCTGGGACCAGGGGACAACATAAATCTTCATAGAGACGACAGGCTTTATGATGGCATCGTAATTGAGATAACGCGCACTTTGCCTTTTTACGTCGTAGCCGATCAAGAGGAAAAAACGGTATACCTTCCTCAAGGAGCTACGGTGGCTGATGTGCTCAAAAAGGCGGGCATTGCTTTGAGGGAAAAGGATGTGGTAAACTACAGGTTAGATGCAGGTGCCATTCCTGGGGAAAAGGTCATAGTAACCAGGTATGATGAGGAGGTCATAATAGAGAAGGAGCCCATTGCTTACAACGTAATTATCAAAAAAGATGACAATATGGATGAGGGAGAACAGAAGGTTGTCCAGGAAGGAAGAGAAGGGGAACTTCAAAGGAAGATACTGGTCACCTACCGGGATGGCCAGGAGATACTGAGAAAGGTGATAGAGGAAAAGGTGGCGGTACAGCCGGTAGACCGGGTTGTGCACGTTGGTACGGTAAAGAAAAAGATAACTTCCCGTGGAGATGTTTTGCGCTATTCCGCAGTAAAGACCTTTGTAGCCACCGCTTATACCCATACCGGCAACCCTACCAAAACCGGCGTTATGCCAAAGGTGGGATACATCGCGGTAGACCCTAGGATAATTCCACTGTATAAGACGGTGTATATAGAGTTCCCTAAGGGATGGGAGCATTTAAACGGTTACTATAAAGCCATGGATACTGGGGGAGCTATCAAGGGCTACAGGATAGATGTATTTATGGATAGCGAAAGTGAATGCATTAATTTTGGGAGAAGGAGTGTCAAAGTATACTTTCCTAAATGACGATGGGTAAGGATATACAATCGCTTACTTCGCCGAGAGTGGTCAAGGAGCTTATGGCCCGATACGGGGTGAGTTTTAAGAAGGGTTTGGGGCAAAACTTTCTAATTGATAGAAACATACTTGCCAAGATAATAAACGCGGCTGAACTTGATGGAGAAGATTTGATACTGGAAATCGGAGCAGGGATAGGGACCTTGACCAAGGAACTGGCCAAAGCTGCCAAGCAGGTGGTAGCAATTGAGATAGACGATAGGCTGTTGCCCATTCTCCATGATGTGCTTTCAGGTTACTCCAATGTGAATCTCATTCACGGGGATATTCTCAAGCTGGACATAAAGCAAGTGACGGAAGAATACTTCGGTGATCAGCCGTTTAAAGTGGTGGGCAATTTGCCGTATTATATCTCCACGCCGGTGCTGATGATGTTTTTGGAAAGTGGCTTGCGTTATGAGTCCATGGTAGTCATGGTACAGAAAGAAGTGGCGCTGAGGATGACGGCTGCGGCTGGCACCAAGGACTACGGAATGCTGTCCATTGCTGTTCAGTATTATACCTGCCCTGAAATAATAGCTATTGTGTCGGCCAATGTGTTTATTCCACCTCCCAAGGTGGATTCTGCCATCGTGTTGCTTAAAAGAAGACCCTATCCCCCGGTTCGGGTGGAGGATTCCCAGTTGTTTTTCCAAGTGGTAAGGGCGGCTTTCGGCCATAGACGAAAAACCGTACTTAACGCGTTAACGGCGTTGGAGCTGGAAGGTGTGGATAAGGAAAGATTACATGCTGTACTGAACAGATGCAGTATTAACTCACCAATGCGGGGTGAGGACCTCACCATACAGCAATACGCTGATATAGCCAATGAGCTGTGGTTTGAGAGCAAAAAAGTTTATAGATGAGCGTACACTGAATGATGGGAAACCCCAATTCGTGAGAATTGGGGTTTCTTTTTTTGTATTGTCTCATATATTTATAGTAAATAAAAAAGTAAAGGAGGGAGAAGAGTTGGCTAGAGGGTATTATCATCGTTCGTTTGTTATTTTACAACCTTGGGATACAAAGTTCAACATGAAAGCAGAAAAGTCACCTGCGGGCTATTGTAAAATTGAGGTGCGAAATGATAAATGCAGGATGTATTTCCATGTACAGGATTTAAAATTTCAGACGGCTCAGCAGGAAAGCTATGACATTTTTCTGGTATCGGCACAGGAAGGGATATCTCCTCAAAGGATTGCTACTATCGACGTTGATTCACGAGGGCGCGGAGAATGTGTTGTGGAAGTAAACGTAAACGATGTTGGTGGTTCGGGCTATTCTCTTGACCAATTCCATGGACTAGCCGTTGTACGTCATGATCGTGACGATATCAGCTATCCTTTGGTGGGTTATGCCAATAAGCGAGTAGAACTGGATTGGGCAGGACGAATAAAAAAGGATATAAGTAGATTTTACAATAAGTCTGTCAGGACAGTGGCTGAGAGCAGGAAAGAGAGCAGTCAGATGAGGTTGGCTGAGGAGAATAGGAGCGAGAAAGCTCATAAAGAGCCGTTATTACCCATTGACGATAAAAAGCAAAAAAGCATACAGGATATAATTACAGCGCTGGCGCCTTTGTTGCACAGTAAAATACAGGAGGGGCAAGAGGAAGGCAATAAATTACAGATGCAACAGGCATATGAAAAAGAAGATTTGGATACTGTTAAGGGTTTGACTGGCGACAGAGAAAAATCAGAAGACACCGCCATGATAAAAGAGCAAAAGAAAGATGAGAAGGATATTGATGTACAGCGCGATGAAGGCCGTAGCGCATCCGAAATGTTGCAGGATGTATTTGAGGTAAGAGAGGACAGGGTTGTCTCCGCGGACACTAATGGGAAAAAGGATGCTATGCTGGAAGAGGCACCTCAAGCACACACGGAAGACAGAGAATCAAAAGCCCGAGAAGCTGTGGTACAGGAGATGTCTCCCGAAGGAGGGCAAATTCAAGAGCAGGCTGATGCGGATGAAAGCAGACCTGCTGAGGGAGAAAGCAAGATTCAAGGGCATACAGCCGAGCTATCGAGGGAACAAACATACTGGGATAAAACCAAGGATTATTATATCAAGTTGTTTGAAACTCACAGGAGGGTTTATCCGTTTATATGGGAAAAGGAAGAAGTTCAATGGGTGGAGGTACCATATGTGGACGATTACAGCCAGTACGCCTACATAGCACCTCAGCATATTGATAACGTCTATTATGACCATTACATCGTGGGGCTTGTAAAGGAAAAAGGAGAGGTTCGCTATGTAGCATATGGGATTCCGGGGCCATACGGCTCCATGCCTCCCGTGTTTATGCAGGGATTTTCTAGATGGGTTCCATCAAGGTACGGTTATGGAATGGGATATTGGCTGATGTATGTTGATGCCTATACTGGAGAAATTGCATATCCATATTAATATGCCTTCTGGCCAGGTTAGGCATAGGATTGGGTTGACAAATTGAGGTGTGAAAAAAGGACAGCGCTATCCTTGGCGTTTTGTCCTTTTTTGTTTTCAAAAATGTTGTTGCCTCCATCTTCCAAACTCCAAAGAAATATGGTAAAATAAAAAAAGTATTTTACAAATTATACTAATTATGTAAAATTTCGACTTAAAATAACAAATTTCGCATAAATTTAACATTAAATGCATTAATTTGAGGGGTGAGGGTAAAAATGGAATCGAAAATTAGAGTTGTCGTCTTGGATGATAATATGGGCATAAGGGAGATTTTAAAGGATTACGTCAACATGCAGGATGATATGGAGGTGGTTGGAGTAGCTGGAGATGGAGTGACAGGCTTGGAAGTCATAAAGGCAACTTGTCCCGATGTCGTCATCATGGATATGATCATGCCGCAGCTGGATGGGTTGGGGGTGCTTGAACACCTCAATACGGGTAGTTTGCAACCTTCTCCTTCGGTGATATGTTTATCAGCGGTAGGGCAGGAGGACTTAATTCGCAAAGCCATAGAATTGGGAGCCAAATATTATATGGTAAAGCCCTTTGATTTAGCAATGATGGTAAAGAGGATAAGGGAAGTCGTGCGTAAAATCGAACCTGCTAAGGTCAATGCAGCAAGTGTCGTAAAAAGTGAAAACCTAGAAGAAAGGATTTCCAGTATATTTTTGACTATCGGAATCCCCGCTCACATCAAAGGTTATCATTTCTTGAGAGAAGCCATCAAGATGGTGGTGGAAAACTCCGAACTTATAAACTGCATTACCAAAGAGCTATATCCGGGCATTGCCAAAAAATTTAATACCACCCCCAGCAAGGTGGAACGGGCCATTCGCCATGCCATCGATGTGGCATGGAGCCGCGGTAAAGTGGAAAATATCAACAAACTGTTTGGGTATGTTGTATACAGTAAGAATGAAAAGCCTACCAATGGAGAGTTTATTGCGTTGGTTGCCGATAAGCTGAGCATGGAATGGTCGGCATAGTTGTTGAAGGTTTAATAAATGTTGACAGCGCCTTCCTATCATAATATGATAGTACAAGGATATAATAGATAGACGACGTGGAAAATATTCGTGATGGGAAGGATGGATTATAAATGGACCTGTCCAAGTATCAGCATAAGGCTGAGCTTTTAAAGGTATTGGGGCATCCTGTAAGGTTATGTATTGTACACGGCCTTATGCATAATGAGTGTAACGTATCGGGAATTCAGGAGTGCTTAAAGCTTCCCCAGTCCACAATTTCCCAGCATTTAGGAATATTGAAGGCCAGAGGTATCATTAAGGGAGAGCGACAGGGGGTGGAGGTAAAGTATTCGGTAGTCCACGATGATGCCATCAAAGTGGTGAAGATCCTGTTGGATGATGAGCCCCTTTTTTCTGCGGGGTCAAAGGAGGAATAACTTATGAGTAAGAAAAAGCTGGTTGTGATTGGGGATGAACTGGATGGTATAAGGGTAGCTGCCAGGGCTGTGCGGCAAAATCCAGAGATAGAAGCAAAGGTGTTGATGCCTAGAGGACGTTTTTCGTTTGATCGTTACATACTTGCCTATTTCATTCAAAATGCTGATGAAGATGTTTTTTCTTTTATGGAAAGCGTCATGGAAAGTTATAAAGTCCAATATGGCATTGACATTTTAACGCATCTTAAAGTGATCGACATCCTTCCTCTTGAGAAAAAAGTGGTGTTTGAAGACTTAAAAGAAGGGGTTAGTTCAGCAGTAGAATATGACAAGCTGGTCATTGCCACTGGAGTTGTTCCGGTTGTTCCAGAGGTAGAAGGCATCAATCTGGGCAACGTCGTGTTCCTCACATCACTAGATGATATTATGGCCATCCAGGAGGGAATAGAGTCCGGGCTAATAAAGAAAGCAGTTGTGGTAGGAGCTAGTATGGCGGGAGTTTACACAGCTGAAAGCCTGTGGAAACGGGGTATTAAGGTTACCCTTGTGGAAAAAGGCCCACAGATCCTCCCCGAGTTGGATATGGAGATGGCTGAGCTGGTCAGCAGGCAGATGGGGCATAAAGGCGTTGAAGTGCTGGTGGGAGAGAAGGTCTTATCATTGATAGGCAATGCAAAAGGAGATGTGGTAGAAGTCCATACCCCCGAGCATATAATTCCTGCTGATTTGGTCATATGGTTGGAGGACATAAAACCCGATGTGGAAATAGCCAAGAAAGCGGGAATTATTATAGGGGATAGCGGCGCAATCGAAGTAGACAAGTATATGGAGACCAATGTGCCCGGCATATACGCTGTTGGTAGCTGTGTCCAGAGGATTCATCATATAACCGGTAAACCTGTATGCCTTTATAAGCAGGCCGTTGACGATATGGCGTTCTATGTGGTCAGCGAGAATATAGCGGGTTCAAATGATTGTTCATTGGAGAAAGGCGTGTTGGGCACCATAAGCATACAGGCTTTTGACCTTGGGATAGCCAAGACTGGCCTTTCTCTACAGCAAGCCAAGGAAGAAGGCTATGAGGCCGAGACAGCCATCATCTCGGTCTATGACGATAAGTATGCGTGTGGTAGTAGTTATAGAGAAAATGTGGTTAAGCTGGTGGTAGATAGGTCAAATGGCAAGATATTGGGAGCGCAGTGCGTGGGAGGAGTGTTGTCAGATAAATTGGTGGATGCGGTTGCCGCTGTCATAAGTATGGGTGGTACGGTTAAGGATTTGGCCATGCTGGATGTGACACGTCATTTTTCGTATTTCATGAACCTGCATCCCCTTTCTCTGGTAGCCCATGTGATGCTCAACAAGCTGGAAGGTAAGTTTAAGGGCATTTCACCCCTTGAACTAAATGACATTATGCGCAGTGAAGAAGTTATTCTGTTGGATGTTCGTACCCCCTCGGAGTTTAAAATGGGGACGTTGCCGGGTGCCATAAATATACCCTTAGAGGAATTGGAAGCTAGGAAGGATGAATTAGACAGGCAACGCAATATAGTGTTGATAAGCGAAAGAGGTCGTAGGGCCTATCTTGCCTTTATTAAGCTTAGGCAAATGGGCTTTGAACGTTTAAGCGTTTTAGATGGTGGATTGCTCGTATATCCTTTTGCGTCGGGTGTGGATATGTAATGTGGGTTTTGTGGAAAAGTAGGCCTATATATCCACAGTTGGAAAAGCTATAAAATGAAGGCCTGGGGATAATTATGTGGATATTGTGGATAACTTTATGAACAATTTGTAGATAATTGGTGGAGGAAATATCTTGATTTTGATATAGATTTATATTAATTTATTAAGGGAATTTTATAGAGGCCCGTGAATAAAAAATAAGCGTATACCGCACAATTTATTTAATCTGTGTTTCAATTGAAAATTACATATAAGACAAATCTTGTTTCCGGAGGGATATAAGGGGATGGCCTATAAGAAATGCCCACGATGCAATTTGAACTATATTAAAGATACCGAGTCTTTATGTAAGGTATGCCTGGAGGAGGTTGGTAAATCTCTAAGCGATAACGATAGGGAAGAGGAATACGATATTTGCCCAGAATGCGGTGAAAATATCATTGAACCAGGGGAAGAGATGTGTGATCAATGTGCCATGGAACGCATGAAAGAAGGAGAGCGCATTGAAGGTGACGGCTGGGATGATTTCTTATTAGCGGTTGATGAAGACGACGAGATATTTAACCAGGATATCGACGACGATTTAAGTTCGCTGGAAGATTTGGGCGATTTAGAAGACTTAGCTGAAGCAGAGGACTTGGAGCCCCTCGAGGATTTGGAGATCGATGAAGAAGTCGATGAAGAATTTGAAGGGGACGAAGAAGAGGAGTAATTTTTGGAAACATAATACGACTATATGCGCCTATGCTGTATTTGATAGCATGGGCGTTTTTGTTTCTGTAACAGGATAAGGGATGCCTATTGTTGGCATCCCTTATCCTATAAATTTTTATTTTCAAATATATTTTATGCCATTTGTGGCAAAAATAATCCTAGACGAAATTTTGTTTAAAAAGGTGAGACTTATGATTGACGCACAGGCATTGATGAGGGTCAGAAAGGCAGTAGAGTCCAATATAGGAGAGAGGGTAAAACTAAAAGCAAATAGAGGGCGAAAAAAAAGCCTTGTTAAGGAAGGGGTTATCCAGGAGGTCTACCCCTGCATCTTTACGGTGCGCGTCAACATCGATGACAGGTCGATCCAAACGCTTTCATTTACATATTTCGATATACTCACATCCAATGTGGAAGTAGTAATATGCAAAAATAACGAGAGGATTTAAACATATTTTTCGACTGTCACCTATATTTATTATAATAGATATCTTTATGGGACAAAAGCATGGGAGGAGGAGTGAAGGTGACCGTCGAATGCACGAGGGATGTTTTGAAAGTGGACCAAACTGTGGGGCAACAGCTATCACAAGTGCTGGTAGAAGGGGATGTTGTGGTTCCAGAGGTTAAATCCGATATCGCCAGGATACTGGACGTTGACGGTACGGTAATTGTAAATAGCAAAGAGGTAATTCAGGACAAGGTTATGGTAGAAGGAGCTGTGCTGTGTACAGTTCTATATGTTGGCCAAGGCGATTCCCAGCTTATAGAGAGCCTAGAGACAGAGATAGGCTTTACCCATTACCTGGATGTGCCGGGCGCCAAGCCCAACATGCTATCCACGTTGAAGTGCCAGGTGGAGCACATTGAGTATGAGGTCATAAACAGCAGAAAACTTAGCATAAAAGCGGTGGTCAACCTGCACAGCAGGGTTAACGAAGTCATTGGGCTGGAGGTCATACACAACTTTAAAGATATGCCGAATATACAGATGCTGAAAGACAAGGTAGCGGTATCGTACAGCCAGGGGCAGGGCAGTTCCCAGGGTATAGTAAGAGAGGACCTGGAGTTGGAAGAAGGGATGCCTTCTATAAAGAAGATATTGAAGAAAAGCGCTTCGGTAAAGGTCAATAACAGAAAGGTCATGGATAACAGGGCGGTCATTGAGGGAGATATAAGGATTCAGCTGGTTTACCTGTGTGACGACCCCAACGAACCCCTTCAACATGTGAACTATGATATGCCCTTTACCCATTCTGTAGACATTGTAGGGGCATATCAGGGATTGGAGTGTGCTGCCGACGTATGGGTACAGGAGCTCTTCGTCGAGCCGAGGGAGGATATTAATGGAGAGATGCGGGTGCTCAATGTGGAAGCAGTGATAGCAGCTGAAGCTCGGGTATTTGAGACCGAAACAAAGGAGCTGTTGATAGATGCATACTGCCCGGGATTGTCCATTCAGCCCAAGAAGAGAAGAATAAGGTTGACGCAGACGGTGGGAGAAGTCCAAGATCAATTGGTGATAAAGGACAGCGTGACATTCCCGGAAAACGTTCCACAGGCTGCCAGGATTTTGTATGTGGAAACAAAACCTATCATCACAGATCAACATATAAGCGATGGCAAGGTAGTCATTGAGGGAGTGCTGGTGAGCAAGGTAATCTACCAATCCACCGATCCATCCTATGGGCTGGCCAGCATAAAGGAGGATATCCCCTTCAGGCATGGCATAACGGTTGAAGGGGCACGGGAAGATATGGAATGCCAGAGCCAGCTGATGGTAGACCATACCAGCTGTACTTTGATTGCCCCTGATGAAATCGAACTTCGTGCGGTGTTGACGGCGGAGGCAAGGGTGTTCTCCAGCTTGGAAAAGGAAGTATTCCTGGATGTTGAAGTTGAGGAGCTGAAACAAGGGGAAGACGCAGGGATTTACGTGTATTTCGTTCAGCCGGGAGACAGCCTGTGGTCCATAGCCAAAAAGTACAACACTACGATAGACACCATATTGAAATATAACGATATAGCTGAGTCGCAGGTATTGACTCCGGGAGAGAAGCTGCTCATCTATAAGAAGCTTGAGGTTTCGCTGTAAAACCCAAAGTAATTTTTAAACTCATGCGTGTTCATGCCCCTGAGAAATTAAGGCTAACATTTATTTGGGCATGAAAACACGCCTTTTGTTTTTATAGGCTACCAAGTTAGTCTCCTTTCAACAGCTGATAAAGCGATAAAGCCATTGGCAAGATACTGTATGCTAATGTATAATTTACTAAAGTGCTGCCTTTTTAATAAAACTGTAAGGATAAGGATTGGGGATACGGTGAGAAGGATTGTTTTAAAAGCTTATGCCAAAATCAATTGGGCGCTGGACGTGTTGGGCAAGCGCTCTGATGGATATCACGAAGTACGGATGGTCATGCAGTCGATAGATTTATGGGATATGGTCTCTCTTGTGGAAAAGGAAAATGGAATAAGCATCGTATGCAATATGAATGGCATACCTGTAGATGAGACAAATACAGCTTATAGGGCTGCTGCTTTGATTAAAGAAAGGTTTGGCATAGAAAAAGGCCTCGAGATTGAACTACAGAAACGTATTCCCATAGCGGCGGGTATGGCTGGAGGAAGCGCTGATGCCGCTGCCGTATTAGTAGGGCTTAACAGGATGTGGGGTCTCAATCTTCAAGACGGGGATCTTATGGCTCTAGCCAGCTTTATAGGTAGCGATGTGCCGTTTTGCCTTGTGGGAGGTACTGCTCTGGCAGGGGGCAGAGGGGAGGAGATAACGGCGCTTTCTCCGGTTAAAGGGATATGGCTGGTGCTGGTAACCCCTGAGCAACGCATCTCCACAGCCGAGGTCTACGGCAGGTTGAATTTAAGCCGGATATCTGTAAAGCCCGATATAGCCAGCATGGTGAATAGCTTACAGCGCAGGGATCTTGAAGGTATTGCCCGGAACATGATAAACGTTCTTGAGGGAGTAACCGCCGAATTGTGCCCTTGGATAGATGTGGTTAAGAGCGATATTATGGGACAAGGGGCTATTGGGTGCTGTATGAGCGGGAGCGGTCCCACTGTGTATGGCCTTTTTGGGGACGAGGGTGCGGCGCGAAAAGCATATGCGGCCTTAAGGCATAGATATCCGCAGTGCTATGTAGCTCAAACCACTGGTTTGGGAGTACAGGTAATGGAGGAGGCTTTTTAAAGCATGAATGCGGTAATATTGGCAGGAGATAACCAGGCCGATCTGGCCAGGATTAATGCAGCCAATAAAGCACTGCTGAACATCTGTGGCCGTCCGATGATAGAATACGTCGTTGATGCCTTGAGGAACTCTTCTTCGGTGAGCAGCATTTCCATAGTGGGGCCGGTTAAGCTTTTAAAGGAGTGCATTGGGAATAGAATAGACTATTATTTTGAGGATAGGGGTTCATTTTTTGAAAACCTAGAAGCCGCAATGCAGCCCTTTAAAACCGATAGGAGGGTTATAATTGTCTCATCCGATATACCGATGATTACAGGTCAAGTGGTGGATGACTTTGTGAACCGATGTATAAACGCTGATGCCGACCTGTGTTACCCAATTGTTGAAAAGAGCTTGAATGAGAGCATGTTTCCCGGCTTTAAAAGGACCTATGTACGTCTTAAAGAGGGTACCTTCACTGGAGGCAATATGTTTTATGTAAATCCTGCTATTATTGACAAGTGCCGCCAGTTTGCAACCCGACTGGTTGAGTACCGAAAGACCCCATGGAAGACGGCCAGAATTTTGGGACTTGACCTGTTGATTCTGTTAACTATAGGCAGGTTGTCAATATCAAAGGTAGAACAGCGCTTTTATGAGCTTTTGGGCATAAGGGGAGTAGCCATCATATCTCCTTTCCCACAGCTGGCCAACGATGTGGATAAACCCAGCGATATTGAGATGGTGGAAAAATACCTTGCCCGATGATTAAAAAATTGAAAACTGTCAATACTTCTAATATCAGCTTAAAGTACGGCAGGTATTGGGGGTATTGACAGTGAAGCGCAAGCCATGGGCTGTGTACTTATTTATAATTTCCTTGATAATGCTATTGATAGCAGCTGGTGTGTATACAAATGCTTCTCAACAGCAGTACATACGCTTTCATATAGTAGCCAACAGCGATTCTCCTGAAGACCAAGCCTTGAAGCTTAAGGTGCGGGACAGGTTACTGGAAATATTTGGCCAGGAGTTTGCTGATATCAATTCTATGGAGACGGGGAGGGAGAAGATCAGAAGCAGCTTAGACGAGATACAGAGGATTGCACTTCTTGAAGTAGAACAGGCAGGCAAGTCATACCCCGTGCAGGTTCAATTTGGACGCTTTTTGTTTCCCACTAAGGCATATGGTCATCTGGTTTTGCCGGCGGGGGAATATGAGGCTTTAAAGGTAATTATAGGAGATGGTAAAGGGTCTAACTGGTGGTGTGTAATGTTTCCGCCCCTGTGCTTTATAGATATCTCTCACGGTGTGGCCAGGCACAGCGAAGAGGCAACAAAGGTTGGTGGCGCTTCACAGGCTAATATAGCTAGCGAGGTTAAAGGCAATAACCCCCAACAGGAAAGCCCTGCCAAGGGTACCGAATCTATGAAGCTTGGTGAATGGGAAGATAAAGGAGATTTGACAAGTTATAGAAAAATAGAATACAGATGGAAGGTAGCCGAATGGTTAAAGATTTCGGAAGTTAGAATAAAGAGGCTGCTTTCCTTTTTAAGCTTCTGGGATCGATAAAAAGGTGCCTATGGCACCTTTTTATCATATAAGCGTAAACCTACTTTTGTTAACCGTAATTTAAAGAGTTGGATATGGAAACTATCTGAGCTTTATATAAGGAATATTTCGGTAGGTATATTCAGTTTAGGGTTAACAAAAAATATAACAGAAGCCATATGCTAGAAAGGGAGATGGTATGGGGCATAAAAACAAGCTTTCTGTTATAGCTGTTTTGTTAACCCTTTTTATTTGCGGCACAATGCTGATGGAGCATTGGAAAAGTCAAAATGCGGCCGTCGAGACCATACTGTACTGGGGCTCTACCGGCAGCAAGGTGATGGAGGTTCAGAGAAAACTCAAACAGTGGGGCTATTACGATGGACCCATAGATGGGATATACGGTGCGAAAACCTTTGAAGCCGTAAAGCTTTTTCAAAGGAAAAATGGACTGAAAGTAGATGGGGTGGTAGGGCCTCAGACGGCGGCAGCTCTGGGCATCACCCTGAATGATACTTCTACTTCTTACCAGCCTTCAAGGGGTGGTGGAACTTCCAGCAGCGGGGATTTGTACTTGCTAGCCAGGCTGGTACATGCTGAAGCCAGGGGAGAACCTTATATTGGAAAGGTAGCGGTGGCGGCGGTGGTATTAAACCGCGTAAAGCATCCTGCTTTTCCCAACACCATTGCAGGGGTGATATACCAACCGGGTGCCTTTACGGCTGTTACTGACGGCCAGATAAACCTGGCTCCTGATGAAGAGGCGCTGCGGGCAGCCAGGGATGCTCTAAACGGATGGGATCCCACTTATGGTGCTCTTTACTATTATAATCCGGCCAAGACTACCAGCAGTTGGATATGGTCCAGACCTGTACACATCGTTATCGGGAATCATCGCTTTGCTAAATGAGCTGTGATAGCGTGAAACAGATTAATTTATATATCTATGGCGCACAGAAGAGGGCAGCAGTACTGATATGACGGGAGGCAGTGCATATGATCAGGTGGATGCTGACGATAGTATTAGCAGTGGCTTTGATAGCGGTAGGATTGTGGGGATACAATCAGTATTTACAGAATATGGAATACCGCAACTACATAGAAAATCTGTATCAAAAGTCGTTTTTTGAGCTTGTAGGGCAGATAGGCGATATAGATACAAAGCTTTCCAAGCTTATGGTGAGCGGGGATCAAAGCCAAAGCATGGTGCTGCTCGCCGAGGTATGGAGGCAGGCTGATGCCGCCCAGGTAAACTTAGGGCAATTGCCATTGGGCCATCTGTCGCTTATAAAGACCTCGAAGTTTATAAACCAGCTGGCAGATTACTGTTATTACCTTACCAAAAAAGTGGGGCAAGACCGGACCATATCATTGGAGGAGATGGATAAACTGCAAAAGTTACGTAACAATTGTGCACAGTTGAATGAAGAGCTTAAAGTATTGGTTGATAATCTCAATTCAGGCGGGGTCAAGTGGGGCGAAATAAGGCAAGCCAAAATCAAGCAGGAGCTCAATGAAAAAGCAGAGAACCTAATTGAGCAACAGTTTATCAAAATAGAGAGGACCGGTATTGATTACCCAACGTTGATATACGATGGACCGTTTTCCGAAACGCTTCAGCAGAGAAAGGATATCCGTATTCAGGGTGAGGCTATTGATCAAAAGAAGGCCCAGGAAATTGCTGCCGACTTTGTAGGGAGAGCCAGGGTAGGCGAAGTAAATGACGGTCCTGAGACCACGGCCGATATAGAGACCTGGGGAGTGTATATAAAGCCCAAGGATGGCAATGGAACCATCTTTGTCTCGGTAAGCAAAAAGGGCGGCAAGGTAGTGAATATGATTTCTGACGGGGAGATTAAATCGGCCAAGCTCTCCCTTGAAGAGGCACAGGATAGGGCAGAAAGGTTTTTGGCCCAAAAAGGATACAGCTCCATGATACCTACTTATAGCCAGAAGTTTGATGGTACGCTGGTAATAAATTTTGCATATAAGCAGGGCGATGTCATAGTATATCCCGATCTCATTAAGGTAAAGGTATCGCTCGAGGATGGCAGTATCGTTGGTTTTGATGCGCGCAACTACCTGATAGCCCATAAAGAGAGGGATATAGACCCTCCAAAGCTGTCGCTTGAGGAAGCGCGCAAGCTGGTAAATCCCAATCTCAAGGTAAAGTCGGAAGGGTTGGCCATCATTCCTACCGAGTCGGGCGGCGAGAGGCTGTGCTACGAGTTTAAGGGTGAATATGGAGGAGACAACTTCATAGTCTATATTGATGCAAACAATGGAAAAGAAGTAAATATATTGAAGATTATTGATACCGGCGATGGAACCTTGGTAATCTAGCCATATTTTTTGCAGCATAATGCGCTTTAAGGCCGGAAAAACTATTATCAGCAAAAGATAAATAGTCTTTTGCTTTTAAAGGGGGTATTATCGTGGCTAGAAGGCGCGGAATTATGTCCGATAGGCTTAAAGAAGAGATTGCCAAGGAATTGGGCGTATACGACATCGTCAAGACTAGGGGTTGGGGTGACGTCTCTTCCCGGGATTGCGGAAATATAGTTGCCAAGGCTATAGAAATGGCCGAGAGGAGCATAAGTAGGACCAACTAGCCATATAATGCTAAAAGCATGGGCGGGGGCTATTGCCTCCGCTTATGCTTTTGGTCGTATCTTTGAGTTTTAATAGTGTTTGGCAAACAAATAACCATTTTTTGAGGAAATATCTGCGAAATGTTGAATAAGAATAGTTATAAGAATAGTTTCAAGAAATAAGCGCCCCAATGATTTTAAGATGGGGGAGATGAGGGGCGATTAGGGTCAAATAAATTGTAGACTTATCATAATTGTGGTATAATCTAATTATACATAAATGAGAAGCAATGGCAAAGATTAACTGCAACTTATAGAATTGCTTGCAGCCTTAATGTGGGATATGCAAGGCTTGTCAGGCAAAGTCGTAGATAGGCTGAAGGGGGAAAAGAGTACATGCCTCAAAAGTTAAAGGTAGCTGTTCTTTTTGGAGGGCAATCGGGGGAACATGAGGTTTCCCTGATGTCGTGTGCTTCAGTGGTGAAAAACATGGACCGCAATAAATATGATATATATTTTATAGGCATTACCAAGACGGGAAGATGGCTCCTTTTTGAAGGGGATGTGGAGGACATCCAGAGCGGAAGATGGGAAGCTACCTCAAAGCCCATAGTGTTTCCTGGCGATCCTTCGTTCAAGGGCTTTTTTCTTGTAGACAACCCGTCCCATATATATAAGGTGGATGTGGTTTTCCCTATAATGCATGGACCCCATGCTGAGGATGGGACCATACAGGGGTTACTGGAGCTGGCTAATATTCCTTATGTGGGCTGCGATGTGGTGGCTTCCTCTGTAGCCATGGATAAGGCTATGGCTAAGGCCGTTTTTAGTAGCTGTGGTTTACCGCAGGGAAAGTACTTGGTGGTATTGAGGCAGCAGTTTGAGCAAGAGCCACAGCCCATAATAGATGCCATTGAATCGTATTTAGGCTATCCGTGTTTTGTAAAGCCTTCCAATATGGGTTCCAGCGTGGGGATTACCAAAGCCCACGACAGGCAGGAACTCATCGAGGGGTTAAAGGAAGCTGGACGCTATGATAGGAAGCTGGTAGTTGAAGCTTTTATCAATGGCAGGGAGATAGAATGCGCTGTCTTGGGGAACAACGATCCTCAAGCCTCTGTGCTGGGAGAGATCATCCCGTGCAATGAATTTTACGATTATAACGCAAAGTACTTCGATGATGGTAAGTCACAATTGATCATACCAGCCGACCTTCCGGAAGAAAAGGCGCAGGAGATTCGTCAGTTGGCCATAAAGGCCTATAAAGCCCTGGACTGCAGCGGAATGGCCCGGGTGGACTTTTTCGTGGATAAAGACACCCTTGAGGTGTTTGTAAACGAGGTTAACACCATACCTGGATTTACTAGAATAAGCATGTATCCTAAACTGTGGGAGGCGACGGGTGTGCCGTATTCCACCCTTATAGATAGGCTAATAGAGCTTGCGCTGGACAGGTTTAAGGAAAAGCATCCCGAGTGAAGGGAGACTGTGCGGTGGATCCAAGGCCTATTGGCGTATTCGATTCAGGATTGGGCGGGTTAACGGTAGTGAAGGAGTTGATGGCCCAGTTGCCCAACGAGAACATAGTCTATTTTGGCGATACGGCTCGCCTTCCGTATGGGACGCGCTCCAGGGAGACCATCATCAAGTACTCCATACAGTGCATACGATTTCTTCTCACTCAAAACATAAAGGCCGTGGTCATCGCTTGTAACACGGCAAGTTCAATGGCCCTTGAGACCGTAAAAGAAGTTTTTGATCTTCCCATAATAGGGGTAGTTGAGCCCGGTGCAGCCCATGCCGTCAAGGCTACGCGAAACGGCAAAGTGGGCATAATTGGCACTGAGGCCACAGTACAGAGCGGCTCCTACGCCAGGGCCATTGCCAGGTTGAACCCTGGTATACATACCCGCAGCGTAGCATGCTCGCTATTTGTGCCCATAGTAGAAGAAGGGTGGAGTGACACGCGTATAGCCTATTTAACCGCTGAAAGATACCTTGCACCTTTGAAGGAATGGGGTGCCGATACCCTTATATTGGGTTGTACCCATTATCCTCTGTTGATGAATACAATTTCAAAAGTTATGGGTCCCCATGTAACGCTAATCAACCCTGCGGTGAGTACAGTTCATGAAGTAAAACGAATTCTTGAGCAGGGGGATATGCTCAATGACAACCATAACCAACCTCAATATCGCTATTATGTGAGCGACTTTAGCCAGAAGTTTAAGCAGATAGGAAGCCGCTTTTTAAATAGGGAGATAATATATGCTGGTAAGGTGGACATAGAAAATTATTAGTAAATTTATCTAGGATGTGAGGAGGGAGAGTTATGAAGATTACATGGTTTGGACATGCCTGTTTTAAATTGGCCTCGGACTCAGGGGTTACCATAATTACCGATCCATATGATGAAACGGTGGGGTATAAGTTGCCGGAGGAACATGCCGATATTGTTACGGTAAGCCATCAACATTTTGACCACAGCTACGTACAGGGTATACCTGGCAAGCCGGAGGTTATCAGCGAAGCAGGCAATTTCTCGGTAAAGGGCATACCCATAAGAGGCATAGTCAGCTATCACGATGACCAGGGTGGTAGAAAAAGAGGCACTAACATCGTATACGTGTATGAGATAGATGGGGTAAGGGTATGCCATTTAGGGGATCTGGGGCATGTTCTTTCCAAGGAGCAGGTTGAGCAAATAGGACATGTGGACGTGCTACTTATACCTGTGGGAGGTACCTATACCATTGACGCAAAGGCAGCAGCCAGCGTGGTTTCAACCCTAAAGCCTTCCATAGCCATCCCCATGCACTACAAGACCGCCAAAATTGATTTTCCCATCGATGGCGTCGAGAAGTTCTTAGAGGTCATGGGAGGCGGGACCTACATCCATGACCATACTCTGGAGGTTAAAAAGCAGGATATAGAGGGAAAGGAGACCCGAATTTTGGTTCTTGATTATGAATGCTGATAAAAATTCTTGACAAGCAGATGAAGAGATGTATAAAATTGATGGTTGTAGAAATTTGCTGAAGCATGTTTCGGAGGGGGATAAAGTGGCTAAGTTTGTATTCATTACCGGAGGGGTGGTGTCTTCTCTCGGGAAAGGTATAACTGCTGCATCTTTAGGGAGGTTGCTAAAGAGCAGGGGGTTGAAGGTTTCCATCCAGAAATTCGACCCCTATATTAATGTCGACCCGGGTACCATGAGCCCCTATCAGCACGGTGAGGTGTTCGTTACCGAGGATGGCGCTGAAACCGACTTGGATCTGGGACATTATGAGAGGTTTATCGATGAAAACCTGAGTAAGAATAATAACGTGACTGCCGGAAAGATATATTGGTCGGTTATCAACAAGGAACGGCGGGGAGATTACCTGGGGGGCACCGTCCAGGTAATTCCTCACATAACTAATGAAATAAAGGAAAGGATTTTCCGCGTGGCACAGGAGTCGGACGTAGACGTGGTCATCACCGAAATCGGTGGAACGGTGGGCGATATCGAGAGCCTACCTTTTTTAGAGGCCATCCGCCAGATCAAGTGGGAAGTAGGAGCAGACAACTGTATGTATATACACGTTACGCTGGTTCCGTATCTGGGGAAGGCAGGGGAGCTGAAGACCAAGCCTACGCAGCATAGCGTGAAGGAGCTACGCAGCATTGGCATTCAACCTGATGTAATAGTATGCAGATCTGTAAAGCCTTTAAGCAGAGAGCTAAAAGAAAAGATAGGTCTTTTTTGTAATGTGGAAGCCAGGCAGGTGGTACAAAACCTGGATGCCGATAACCTCTATGAAGTGCCCCTATTGCTCAAAAAAGAAGGCTTGGATGACTTGGTGATTGAAAGGCTGAAGCTAAACTGTGGACAGGCCGACCTGGAAGAATGGTGCGAGATGGTTCAGCGTATGAAAAATTTAAAGAACAAGGTTACCATTGGCCTGGTAGGCAAATATGTTGAGCTTCACGATGCATACCTTAGCGTGGTGGAAGCCCTTTCCCACGGCGGGCTTTGTCATGATACCGAGGTCCAAATAAAGTGGATTCACTCTGAACAGGTATGCCAGGACAATGTGGACGAGCTGCTATCGGATGTAGATGGGATATTGGTACCGGGTGGTTTTGGAGACCGGGGAATAGAGGGAAAGATGTATGCCAGCCGATATGCCAGGGAGAATAAAATACCTTATTTTGGTATATGTCTGGGCATGCAACTGGCTGTAGTGGAGTTTGCTCGAAATGTGGTGGGGCTTACCGGTGCTCACAGCACTGAGTTTGATCCATATACCCCCTATCCCGTAATACACCTCATGCCCGAGCAGGAGAAGATGGATTCAAAAGGAGGAACAATGCGGTTGGGGGTATATCCATGTAAGACTTTGGAAAATACGCTGCTCAGAAAAGCTTATGGCCAGGAGATGGTACAAGAACGGCATCGCCACAGATATGAGTATAACAACAGCTTTAGAGATATTCTTTTATCTCATGGGCTTATCATATCGGGCGTTTCGCCGGATAACAGATTGGTAGAGGCAGTGGAACTGGTCGATCATCCGTGGTTTGTAGGCGTGCAGTATCATCCTGAATTTAAATCCCGTCCTAACAGGCCTCATCCTCTGTTTAGGGATTTTGTGGGGGCTGCAGTGGCATATAAGAATCACAAGAACAAGTAACCAGTGATTTTATATAAATTTTTGTATAACCCTACTAATTTTAAGTGGGGTTTTTTTGTAAATTTTTTTTGTTGACGGCGAAGGACTTTTTGCTTATGATATCTATATACTGCTCATAATGCCACATTGCCGGTACCCTTGGATGCCTTTCAAATCTACTTTCTCATGTGGGAAAGTTTGTGCGTATATACAAAAGCTTATGGGGTTTTATGTAAAAATAGCGTTTTTGATTGGAAAGCGTGACGAGGGTATGTATAGTTAATACACAATTTTACCGGTGGATTTCATATACTGTTAAATAGTGTTTATGTGGTGTGGGTTGTACTAACTATTTTTGTGTACTGAATTTATGGCACCCTGTATGAATGACGGAAAACTGGGAATAATATGAAAACAGAGCGTATTTCCCTCAGCATTTATGAATGCACCCCTTGAGCCGGTAGTATTCCGTATGTCTTGAATGTACAGACCATTTAATTCAGCAGCTGAAAAGGCTCCTATATTTTGCAAAAATAGAGATGGATTTTAAATTTGGTGGACTATCGTAATTCATTCCTGTAGGGATACTAAACGGCGTTATTGAACCAGGAAGTCCTATATCCCATAAAATGGCTCAATTTACTGTCAAAAATCAAAAGATGAAAACTAGAGCATAAAAAAAGCTGTATATAGTTTGTACATTATAAAGCAAAAAATCTAAATAGAAAGCGAGGAGAAAAGGCTTTGGATCTGAGCAATCTAGACTTAAACAATTTGGAAAACAATAATATATTTGAACTCAGAGAGTTTGGCAAGGAAATAGGAGTAAAGGGCGTTACCAGGTATAGAAAAGCTGAACTCATTGAGCGTATAAAAGAGAGACTTAGGGAGATGGCCCAAGAGCAGCAGCGGGAATGGCTTGCCAAAAAACAGGGATCGCAGGATGAGCAGTTCCAGGACCAGCAGGTTCAACATGAGGACCAGGCTGTTCAGCCTGTAGCACAACAGGAAAATGAGCAGGGTCAACAGGTGCAACAAGAACAGCCAATTATTCCGCTTGCGCAGGAAGGCCTAAGCGTACGGCAGGAGCAGGAAGAGAAGCCAGCTGATGGGCAGCTTGAGCAGGAGGGAGAGGCTGTCCAGCCACCGCAGGAAGCTGCTCAGCCCAAGCCTGGCAGAAGGGGAAGACCCAGGAAAAAGAAGGAGGTTGCCCAAGAAAAGGAGACAACCGGTGGAGATGCCCAACAGCTGCATCTGCTTGATCAAGTAGGTCAATCGATAGCAGAGGAGCGGGCAGATCAAGAGCAGCAGCCTTCTCTAATGAAACAGGAGGCACAAGAGGCGGTACAGGAACAAAGGACGGTACAGCAGCCCGATAGGGGAGAAATGGCGCAAAAGCAGGGAGAGCCACAGCATCAAGTTGGAGAATGCGGTGCTGAAGGGGGCGAGGAGAGAGAGAGAGCTGTTGTAGCCCGCAAAAAAGAGGACCTACTGGAGAAGATCATTACTGATAAAGAGGAATATGAGAGGCAGGTTGCTTACGCGCGGAAATACTTCAATACATCCAATCCTGCTGTGCCTATTCTGCTGAGCACCGGAGAGTGCGGCGACGCCAAAGGCGTACTGGAAGTGCTGCCGGACGGTTATGGATTCCTGCGCGCCGAAAACTATATGCCCGGCAGTAAGGATGTGTATGTTTCCCAATCGCAGATACGCCGTTTTAATCTGAAGACCGGCGATTTGGTGGAAGGCAAAACCCGCCCTGCAAAAGAGGGCGAGAAGTTTCAAGCGCTTCTTTATGTGACCGCTGTCAACGGTGAAGATCCTGAAAAGGCTACCCAGAGAAAGCCTTTTGATGAGCTGACTCCCATATTCCCCAACGAGCGCATAACGCTGGAGAATCCCAGGAATCCCAAGGAGCTGGCCACGCGTCTCATTGATCTCATAGCTCCAATAGGCAAAGGCCAGAGAGGGCTGATTGTATCGCCTCCCAAGGCAGGAAAAACCACGCTGCTCAAGAAGATCGCCGACAGCATTGCCACCAATTATCCTGATATCTACCTCATAGTGCTGCTCATCGATGAGCGGCCCGAAGAGGTTACCGATATGCAGCGCTCCATAAAGGGAGATGTGGTGTATTCCACATTTGACGAGTTGCCCGAACACCATACAAAGGTGGCCGAAATGGTTTTGGAGCGCGCACAAAGGCTGGTAGAGCATGGTAAGGACGTAGTGATATTGTTGGATAGCCTTACCCGTCTGGCCCGTGCCTATAACCTCACCGTGCCTGCAACAGGTAAGATACTGTCGGGCGGTATCGATTCGGCGGCCCTCCACAAGCCCAAGAGGTTCTTTGGTGCGGCCCGTAATATTGAGGGGGGCGGAAGCCTGACCATCATTGCCACCGCCTTAATCGATACCGGAAGCCGCATGGATGAAGTCATATACGAGGAGTTTAAAGGTACGGGTAATATGGAAATCCATCTGGATAGAAAGCTATCTGAGAAGAGGATTTTCCCGGCTATAGACATCTTCAAATCGGGCACGCGTAGGGAAGAGCTGCTGCTCACCCAGAGGGAGCTGGAATGCGTATGGGCTATTCGCAAGAATTTGAGCGAAGGGCGACCAGACAGGATAATCGAGATCATAATAAACGATCTGATGCGTACCAATTCCAACGAAGAGTTTATAGACTTGATGTTAGAGCATTTTGAGAAAATGGAAAAAGACGGCTATTTTGTTGACCGCGAGAGCTATTACAGCTATCGCTAAACAGCAATACGGTGGGGTATAGATAAACTATGATAAGCGTAAGCCCACGATACAGAAAATATTTAAAGACCACAACAAGGGTAGTTCTAGTGCTCCTGCTGGTACTCTTTGTGCCCCTCAAGGTTCTCCCTTATATGGCTCCCTTTGTGGTGGCTTTGTTTATAGCCTTTATCATTGAACGGCCGGTAAGATTTTTGACTGATAAATTCAGATTGCCCCGTGGGGCAGCTGTGGGCATAGTCCTCTTCTTTTTTACTCTGGTTACGGGCGGAATTTTGATACTCATATTTTCGGAATTGGTCAACGAGATATGGCGCTTAACCAGGGAAATCCCCAGCGCCCAGGTGGTTAAAGGGTACATCGACATGTTATTGGGCAGGGTGCAGAATCTGTATTTGAGCCTACCCGCTGAGTTTGAGAGCACCATCAGAGACAGCCTTGGGTCTGTTGTGGGAAGCATATCGGCATCTCTGCACAGCCTGCTCAATTATCTACTGAACATGGCAAAGTTTTTGCCACAGGCATTTCTCTTCATAGTGATATCCCTGGTGGCCTCCTTTTTCATGAGTAGGGATAGGGAGAAGATATCCAGGTTTGTCTATAAGCAGATGCCGGAAGGGTGGAGGAACAAGATCCGTACGGTAAAAGATGACCTTTTTACCGCACTGGTGGGGTTCATCAAAGCACAGGCCATCCTCATTTCGGTTACCTTTATCGAGCTACTGATAGGATACAGCTTAATCGGGGTTAAATACGTATTTTCATCGGCTCTCATAACGGCGGTGGTGGATGCCCTGCCGCTATTGGGCACCGGTACTATACTCATTCCGGCCGCGGCTGTTAATTTAATTATGGGTAATGTTGCAAGGGGATTCGCCTTTATAGCGCTTTATATCGTGATATTGATAGTTCGCCAGTTTTTAGAGCCCAAGGTGGTGGGACAGAGCCTGGGCTTGCATCCCCTTGTTACCCTTATATCGATATATGTGGGGCTGCGGCTTTTTGGAATCATAGGGCTGTTTTTGGGGCCCCTTGTTGTGGCTATTATAAAGGCTTTACAAAAGGCTAGGATTTTGCCTCAATGGAAGGCGTAGAGGAGAAATTAGACGACTCTAAGCCGGGTTATTGCAAAACGACCGCGGGAAGGAAAAAGGGACAGCCAAAAACTGGTTGTGGCTGAAAAACGTCTTGAAATTCACGCTCTCGATGTGCTATACTGTAGTAGTTATGATAGGGTTGCAATTATCAACGAAAGAGGTGACTGTGATGAAGAAAGGTATACATCCCGAGTATGGAGAGGCCATAGTAAGGTGCGCATGTGGAGAGACATTTGTTACCGGTTCTACTAAAAAGGAGATCAGGGTTGAGATATGCTCGAAATGCCATCCTTTCTTTACCGGGAAACAAAAGCTGGTAGATACGGGAGGACGTGTAGAGAGATTTAAGAAGAGATATGAGCTAAATAGCGACCAGGTGTGAATTCCACAAAACAGTGCAGATTGGGGTTATACCCTGGTCTGCATTTTTGTTTATCATAAGGGGTGTAGTTGATGAGAAAATGCGATATAGGGGGGCAAGCAGTATTGGAAGGGGTGATGATGCGCGCCCCTTCCCGTATGGCTATAGCAGTTAGGCGCTATGACGGCCAGATAATAGTGCGAGACCAGCAGCTGTCTTCCCTAAAGGATAGGCATTCAATTTTTAAGCTGCCGGTCATAAGGGGTGTTGTAACTTTTGCTGAGACGCTGGTGGTGGGCATAAGGTCTCTTATGGCCTCTGCCGAGATGTACGGCGACCCAAGCGTTGTACAGGAGTATAAGCCATCCAGAGTTGAAAGGTTTGTAGCCGATAAAACTGGCAAAAAGGTAGAAGACGTAATGACATGGTTTGCGCTGCTATTGGCCATCGGCCTGGCCATAGCGCTATTTGTGGTGGCTCCCGCTGTGCTGACGGGGTTGCTCAGGCAATGGATAGCCCATCGCGTCATGCTGGGATTGATTGAGGGAGCAATAAGGCTTGCCGTATTTATCGGTTATATCGTGCTGGTGACCCGGATTAAAGATATACAGCGGGTTTTCCAATATCATGGGGCAGAGCATAAGGTCATTCACTGTTATGAACACGGTGAGGAGCTATCAATAGAAAACGCCAGAAAGTACAGCACGTTGCATCCCAGATGCGGTACCGCCTTTTTGCTGGTGGTGATGGTGGTGAGCATCGTGATGTTTTCAGCATTAGGGTGGAACAACATGATAGCCCGCATCTTGGTAAAGCTATTGCTGTTGCCTTTGGTGGCGGGCATCTCATATGAAATAATAAAGTGGGCAGGAAGAACCAGCTGGCCGGGAGTGAAATTTGTCATGTTCCCAGGACTTATGCTGCAAAAGCTTACCACCCGCGAGCCGGATGATGACCAGCTGGAAGTTGCCATGAAAGCTTTTATGCAGGCTGCGGGCTTGACTGACAAGGGGGCTCAAGATGCGGCTGAAGGGGATGGAAATATTAAGGAAGGGGCAAAAGATTTTAGAGTGTCATAATATCCCGGCATCGAGGCTGGAGGCAGAGCTTTTGATGGCTCATATGCTGAAATGCCAAAGGCATGACCTGTACCTTGCGCGGGACTGGACACTAGACGCCTCTCAGGCGCAACGCTTCTTTGATCTGATATATAGACGGTGTGAGGGGTGTCCCATTCAGTATATAACCAACAAGCAGGAGTTCATGGGGCTGGAATTTTATGTAGACCAGAGGGTATTGATACCCCGTGCCGATACCGAAATACTGGTGGAACACGTGATTAAATGGGCATCTCAAAGGGTGGGAACTGTGCGTATACTGGATATAGGTACCGGAAGCGGTGCGATTGCCATAAGCCTTGCACTTTTTTTGCCCCGTGCCCGCATAACAGCCGTTGATATTTCGGCAGGGGCATTGGAGGTGGCAAGGCTCAATGCTTGCCGGCATGGGGTTGAAGATCGCATAGCCTTTTTAGAAGGAGATTTATTTTCCCCCTTAGATGGCCATACTGATGTCCAGCCCTTTGATGTTGTCGTATCCAACCCGCCATATATACCCACTCAGGAGATTGAGAATTTGGAGCGACATATTAGAGATTACGAGCCGCGCATTGCCCTCGATGGAGGGCATGATGGTTTAAAGTTTTACAGCCGTTTGGCCAGGGAAGGGTTGAATTGGCTGAGAACAGGAGGCCTATTGGCGGTTGAAGTAGGATATGGCCAGGCTCAAAAGGTCAAATCCATATTGGAAAATACGGGGTGTTATGTAGATATTGCCATATACAAGGATTTAGCTGGTATTGAGCGGGTGGTTTTTGCCATACGCCGCTGAAATGCTGTTATGATAAGAGGTTGAAATGTCTTTATTTTAATTTTTAAGCTAATTTAAGCTAACTTCTATTAAAAGGGGAAGGTGTATGCTGGATAAACTGGAGTTTATTGAAAGAAAATATGAAGAATTGAGCAAGGCAATTGCCGATCCAGAGATTATCGCCAAACAAAATGAATGGAAGAAATTGGTCAAAGAGCATGCCGACCTTGAGGATATCGTAATCAAATACAGGGAATATAAAACGATAGAGCAGGATATAGCGGTGGCCCGCGAAATGCTAAAGGAGAAGCTGGATGAAGAGTCTTTAGCCATGCTCCGGGAAGAGCTAGATGCCCTTGAAGAGAGAAAGGAAAAGGCACTCCAAGATCTTAGGCTTTTGCTTCTTCCTAAAGATCCCAATGATGAAAAGAACGTGGTTATGGAGATACGGGCTGGGGCAGGCGGAGAAGAAGCAGCCCTTTTTGGCGCTGACCTGTTTAGGATGTACAGCAGGTACGCTGAGCGCAAGGGCTGGAGGATAGAGATCATGAGTGCCAATTACACAGACATGGGGGGTGTCAAGGAGCTCATATTCGTGGTTGAAGGCAGAGGAGCCTACAGCCGGCTCAAATACGAGAGCGGGGTCCACCGTGTACAGAGAATACCGACCACCGAATCGGGTGGTAGGATTCACACCTCCACTGCTACCGTGGCCGTGCTGCCGGAAGCCGAAGATATTGAGGTGGAGATAAATCCTGACGACTTAAGGATCGAGGTCTTCAGGTCATCGGGGCATGGAGGCCAAAGTGTCAATACCACCGATTCGGCTGTGCGCATAACCCATATTCCTACAGGCATAGTGGTCACATGCCAGGATGAGAGGTCGCAACAGAAGAATAAGGAAAAAGCCATGAGGGTTTTAAAGGCCCGTGTGCTTGATGCCGTTCGGAGGGAACGGGAACAGGAATATGCTCAGGTTAGAAAAAGCCAGGTGGGTACCGGCGATAGAAGTGAAAGAATACGTACCTATAATTTTCCTCAAGGACGCGTAACCGACCATCGAATTGGTAAGACGATATATAATTTAGAAGGTTTTTTGGATGGAGATATGGACGAAATCATAAATGAGCTTATAATAAACGAACAGGCTGAAAGGCTTAAGAATACCCAAACATCCCAGTGAATACAATTTTTATATAAGCTCTAGTTTGGGGATGGTTTGGGTTGGGTGATCTGTTCTTCAGCTGTGTCATGGGTACAGCCGCCGGCATTTTGGGTACTGGCTTAGGGGGACTCATTGGATTTGTCTTAAACAACCCCAGTAGGCGATTTTTGAGTGCATTATTGAATTTTTCTGCCGGACTGATGGTAGCAGTGGTGTGCTTTGACCTTCTGCCAGAGGCTTTTGAAATAGGAGGCTTTGACGTCAGCATAGTCGGGGTGTGCTTAGGGGTGGTCATGATCTTAGCCTGCGATGAGGCCATAACCGCCTGGAAGAGCTACTATAAAGGGGACCAACGCTCTCCCATGGGCCAGTATGTAAAGACCGGCATACTGTTGGGGATAGGCATTGCTCTTCACAATTTTCCCGAAGGTTTAGCCATAGGGTCAGGTTTTACGGCTATGAAATCCTATGGCATAGGGCTCAGCTTGGTCATCGCATTTCATGACGTTCCTGAGGGCATTGCCATGGCTGCGCCCATGAGAATAGGCGGTATGGCCAGGTGGAAGGTCTTTCTGTCAGCGGTTATGGCAGGAATCCCAACGGGCATTGGAGCGCTGGTGGGGTATCTGCTGGGCGAGATATCGCCTTATTTCATAAGCCTGTGCTTGGGGTTTGCCGGTGGCGCCATGCTATACATAACTTGTTCGGAGCTCATCCCAAAATCCAACGACCTGTACAGGGGAAGGATTTCGGGGATGAGCCTTATAATGGGAGTGATAGCCGGAATTGTAGTGTCTTCCATGCTCTGATATACAAAGCTTGTGGCCTAATAGAGCATATAATATTAAATGGGGCTCATATCATTGTGTTTATGCGAAAGGAGAAAGTACAATTGAAGACCAGGGTACTAAAGATAAACGATGTGGAAAGCGATTGTAGCGCTATACTGGAAGCTGCCAGGCTGATACAGGCCGGGGAAGTGGTAGCATTTCCCACTGAGACGGTATACGGCTTGGGGGCCAATGCTTTGGATGCGGCTGCCGTTCAAAAGATCTTTGAGGCAAAGGGCCGTCCATCGGACAACCCTCTAATAGTGCATATTTCAAAACGCCAGGATGTGGACAGGCTGATAAAAGAATTACCTTCCTCGGCGATCACCCTTATGGAGCGTTTCTGGCCGGGACCTCTTACCATGATCTTTAAAAAGTCTCCACTTATACCCGATGCAGTGACGGCTGGGCTGGATACAGTAGCCATTAGGATGCCGCGCCATCCGGTGGCTTTAAGGCTTATAGAGTGTAGCGGGGTGCCGATTGCTGCTCCCAGCGCCAACAGGTCGGGTCATACCAGCCCTACCATGGCGCAGCATGTCCTGGATGACCTCGACGGCAGGATTCCCCTTATACTGGATGGAGGAAGGTGTGATGTAGGCCTAGAGTCCACGGTTTTGGATATGACGGCTGAGGTCCCAACTATCTTGAGGCCCGGCGGCATCACATACGAGATGTTGATGCAGGTGTTGGGAGAAGTGAGGGTTGATGATGGGGCTTTAAAGCCGGTTAAGACGCAACGGGTCAAATCTCCCGGAATGAAATATACCCATTATGCACCTCACGCCCAGGTGGTGGTGGTGCGGGGGGAGCCCCACCAAATGGTGGCCAGGATAAACGTTATGGCAGAAGAGTATGCAAAACAGGGCATGAAGGTAGGAATACTTGCAACTCAAGAAACGAAAGATTATTACAAAGAAGGCCAAGTACTGGTGTTAGGAAGCCGCAAGCAACCTGCCACCATGGCCTCCAACCTATTTTGGGCTTTGAGGCGGTTTGATGATCTGGGAGTGGATATTGTATTGGCCGAATGGATAGAGACAAAGGATGAAGGTTTGGCAATAATGAACCGCATGTTGAGGGCGGCCGCTTTCCGCGTGATCGAGGCGTGAAAACCTACTTTTGAAGGAGGTTTTGTAGTTGACCACGGTTTTGTTTGTGTGTACAGGCAATACCTGCCGAAGCCCTATGGCTGAGGCCTTATTTAATGACTTGGCCAATAAAAAAGGGCTAGATAGCGTAAGGGCCGTTTCTGCCGGTTTGGCTGCTATCGAAGGGAACAAGGCTACGCCCCAGGCTATCGAAGTTATGAAGCGGAGAGGGATAGACTTAAGCGGTCACCGAGCCAGAAATGTGGACGCATCACTTGTAAAAGAAGCTGATCTGATACTAACCATGACCCATCGACACAAAGCCATATTGAGCAGCATGTATCCCGAGGCCGCATCCAAAATACATGTGCTTAAAGAATACGCACAAGGTGGATCGGTTAAAGGGGAATTGGTGGATATCCTTGATCCCTTTGGTCAACCGATAGAGGTTTACGAAAGCTGCGCTCATGAGCTGGAGGAGTCTCTTACAAAGCTGATAGAAAGGCTGAAAGCCTAATTTTTTATTGCAATTATCAAATGGATTAGGTTATAATATTAGAGAATGTGGGTGGGGGTATTGTGTGCTATGAAAGCCCAGAGCGAGGGTAAAAATTTAAAGAAAATGGTGGGTGTGGCAGCGGCTGATTTGGTGAAGGATGGTATGACGGTTGGGATTGGGACAGGCAGTACGGCTGCGTTTTTTATTGAGGAGCTGGGTCGAAGAGTGAGACAGGGCTTGTCCATTCGCGGCGTGCCAACGTCCTATCAAGCCAAGCTCATGTGTCATCAGCATGGGATACCAGTGCTTGATGTTTCGTTGGTGGACAGGCTGGATATCGCCATTGATGGCGCTGATGAGATTGATTACAGCTTAAACGCCATAAAGGGCGGCGGTGCTGCCAATACCATGGAAAAGGTTATAGCCGCCATGGCTGATGAGTTCGTGATCATAGTGGATCATTCCAAGCTGGTGGAAAGGTTGGCTGTATCTTTTCCTGTGCCGGTGGAAGTTATTCCGGCAGCTCTTAGCTTTGTAATGCGAAAGCTCAGAGAAATCGGCTCCAGACCTGAGCTCAGAATAGCAGTTAGAAAAGCGGGGCCAGTGGTGACCGATAATGGCAATTTTATCGTGGACCTGTATTTTGATGAGGCGCCTGATGTGTACCGGTTAAACCACATTCTTAAATCCATCCCGGGGATAGTGGAGACCGGCCTTTTTTTGGGAATGGCGCGTAAAGCCTTGGTTGCATGGGAGGATGGAGTGGAGGTAATGCTGGCAGGTCAAAAGGATTGAATGCCATACCGGTGACCACGTAAAGTTTAACGATAAAAGGAGAGATAAAATGGGAAGAGTGCACGTTTTAGACCATCCGTTGATTCAGCATAAGTTATCTCTCATAAGGGATAAGGAGACAGGGGCTAAGGAGTTCAGAGAGTTGGTGGCGGAGATATCTCTGCTTATGGCTTATGAGGTCACACGTGACCTGCCGCTTAAAGAGGTGGAGATAGAGACCCCGGTGGCTAAGGCCACAGCCAAGGTCATATCCGGCAAGAAGCTGGGAATTATACCAATTTTAAGGGCGGGGCTTGGAATGGTAGATGGCATGCTCAAACTCATTCCGGCCGCTAAAGTAGGGCATATTGGCCTATATCGCGACCCAGAGACGCTAGAACCGGTGGGATATTATTGCAAGCTGCCTCCAGATGTGCATGAGAGGGAGCTCATCGTAATTGATCCCATGTTGGCTACCGGAGGTTCGGCATCTGCTGCCTTAAAGCTAATAAAAGAAAGAGGTGCCAAGAGCATAAAGTTTGTTTGCTTGATAGCCGCTCCCGAAGGAATTAAACGCCTCCAGCGGGATCACGACGATGTAGACATCTATGTGGCTGCTATAGATAAATGCCTCAATGAACACGGATATATAGTGCCCGGCTTGGGAGATGCGGGAGATAGATTGTTTGGAACAAAATGATTTCGATGGCAGGGTGTAGGAAGTAGATTGGCTGTTTGCGTTGCAAGGCATAACGGTCATTTGAGGGGGAATGCCGGCTATGGATATGGATGCTATTAGGGAGATCAGGCAAGCAGAGCAGCAGGCCGAAGAGATAAAGAAGCAGGCAATGGAAAAGGCAAGAGATATATTGAGGAAGGCTGAGGAAGAGGGTAACCGATTCCTAGCAGAGGTGGTTCAGCAAGCGCAACAGGAGAGGCAGCAGTTTATGCGTCAGGCTGAACACGAAGCCAAGAAGGAGATAGAATCTTTAGGCCAAAAAGTGGAGCAGGAATGCCAGAAGATACGTCAAGTAGCCCAAATCAGGATGGATGAAGCCATTTCCTTGGTTATGGGAAAGGTCGTGAATATCCATGGCCATAGTTGAGATGAAGAAATTGCTCCTCGTTGGCTTGCAGGCAGACAGGGATAGGATACTCAATGCTATTCAACTCATGGGTAATGTGGAGATCGATAATATCGAGCTTGAAGAGCCTGTCCAGGAAGGGCAGGGTGGCGAGAATACGCTTTTACAAAGATATGATGGGCAGGGGGTTGTGGAGCGCATCGAATCCCAGCTGTCGGAGCTGAAATTTGCGCTGGACTTTATCGGCCGCTATCGTAATTTGAAGCGTTCCGCTTTTGCGCCCAAACCCGTTGTCAGCATAGAAGAGCTTCATAAGGTTAGCGAAAATGCCGATTCCATATTGCAGGTTGCAGCTACCTGCCGTAAGCTGGAACAGCGCCTTGCTGAGCTGTCATCCCGTGAAACCCGTATACTCGGCACGAGGGAGCAGCTGTTACCATGGAAGGATTTGAACGTTTCTCTGGAGCAAATAGGCAATACCTTGTTGACCACCCATACCATGATAGGCACGATAGAAAAAGGTCTTGCAGCGCAGTTTGAGGCCAGGATGCAAGAATTTGGCACTAGGGAGTTTTACATAGAGAGGGTGGGAGAGAACAAGGAACAGGTCAACTATTTTTTAGCATATCATAAGGATTTAGCACAAGAGGTGGATAAACTTTTAAAGGAATTGGGCTTTAACCGCGTGAGCTTTAATATGAAAGGCACTCCTGCCGAAATTATAAAGCGATGCGATGATGAACTACGTGACATTGATGCTGAAAGGAAAAAAATAGAGGAGCAGGCAAAGGCGCTGGCAGTGCGGGCCAATGAGCTTGAGGTCCTTTACGATGCCTTATCTATACAGCGGGATAAAGAAGAGGAAGGGTTAAAGCTTTTGCAAACCGGTCAGGCCTTTGTGCTCAAAGGGTGGGTTCCCAGCCGTTTTGCTGAAGCCTTTGTATCCAGGATACATGGCATTACCTCCGCGGTTTATATTCGTCTGGATGATCCGGAGCCCGATGAGCTCTTCCCGGTGGCTTATGATAATCCGCCTTTGGTTCAGCCCTTCGAGCTGATTACCGAGCTTTATAGCACGCCTCATCCCCGCAGCATTGATCCCAATCCTTTTGTTGCGCCGTTCTTCTTCATCTTTTTCGGCATAATGATGGGAGATGCGGGGTATGGCATTATCATGGCTTTATTAGCTTATCTGGCCATTCGCAAGCTCAACCTCAAAGGAATGGCCAAGAAGCTAATCATGCTGGTATTTTTGGGAGGTATATCTACTTTCCTGTGGGGTGCCATTTTTGGAGGATGGTTTGGCAATGCGGGACAGCTTTTAGGGCTGCCTCCCTTATGGTTTGAACCGGCTGTTCAGCCTATAAAGATGCTCATATTCTGTTTTGCTTTGGGCCTCATTCAGATTTTTGTAGGCATGGGCATTCAGGCTTACATGAGCATACGCCAGGGCAGGGTCTGGGATGCCATATTTGATCAGGGGCTTTGGTATGTTACCTTAATAGGGCTAGTGCTTATGGCTACGGGTTTAAAAGTGGTAGGACAGTATATGGCGCTGGCCGGAGCAATCGGGCTTGTGCTCACCCAGGGCAGGCATCAAAAGAACATCATAAAAAGAATATTTTCGGGTATATTGAGCCTGTACAACATTACTGGATATTTCAGCGATATGCTTTCATATTCAAGACTTTTTGCCCTGGCTTTAAGCGGCGGCGTTATCGGTACCGTCATAAATCAGCTGGGACTTATGGCAGCAAAGTCGTGGTTTGGTTGGATAATAGCTGCGGTTGTACTGGTAATAGGGCATTCGTTCAATATGCTCATGAATATGTTGAGCGCATATGTTCACTCCAGCAGGTTGCAGTACATAGAATTTTTCGGCAGGTTTTTTGAGGCTGGGGGCCATGCCTTTAAGCCTTTACGCATAAAGACGAAATTTATCGATGTATACAAGGAAGGGGAGGCTGTTTGATATGGAATTAGGACACATTTTTGCCGTATTGGGGACTGCTGCGTCAACTACCGGGACGGGCTTGAGCATGGGACAGATATATGCCATTTTAGGGGCCGCTGCAGCGGTGGTGCTGGCAGGGCTGGGTTCGGTATTTGGTGTGGCCATCGCAGGACAAAGTGCGGCAGGTGTGGTAACCGAAGATCCCGACAAATTTGGTCAGGTATTGCTGCTTCAGGCCTTGCCTGGTACGCAGGGAATTTACGGTCTGCTCATAGGTTTCATTATCATGAATAAGATGAACATCTTCGGTGGCATGGTAGATGTTTCCACCGAGACGGGGCTATTGCTTTTTGTGAGCGCTTTGCCCATAGCCATAGTAGGCCTTATATCGGCCATATACCAGGGAAAAACCTCCGCGGCCGCCATTGGAATAATCGCAAAGCGGCCCGAAGAGCTTGGTAAGGCCATCACATTTCCGGTAGTGGTGGAAACCTATGCCGTGCTGGCTCTGCTGGCTTCCTTCTTAATGGTGAACGGTATTCCGGTGTAGGAGTGGACACTATGGATGGGATTGACAAGATCAAACAGCGTATTCTGGAAGATGCTCGGCAGGAAGCCGAACGCATAATCAAGTCAGCTGAGGAAAAGGCAGAGGAAATTAAGAAGGCCAAAGCCGATGAGGCCGGCAGGCTAAAAAAACGTTTGACCGAGCAAAACATAGAGGCGGCTCGAGAACATAAAAGAAGGATGCTGGTATCGGCTCAGCTGGAGATGAAGAAGAAGGTGCTGGCCGTCAAACGGGACATGATAGAGGCCGTATTTGCAGGGGTTATTGAGAGGATAAGCCGCATGCCAGATGATCAATACAGGGAAGTTATCGCTTCCATGCTTTTGAATGCTCCTCTTCAGGGAGATGAAGAGGTGTTATTTTCGGTTTATGATGAGCACCGCCTGGATCAGAATTTCCTGGATTACATTAATGAGCAATTGAAAAAACAGGGGCGTAACGGACGGCTGCGCCTCTCGCCTGATAGAGGGCAGTTTAAGGCCGGCTTTATCCTTCGGGGCCATAAGGTTGAGATAAATTGCTCTTTTGAAGCAATTGTGAGGGCATTGCGAGCTGAGATGGAATCTCAAGTAGCCGAGATGCTGTTTGGTGAGCTTTCTTAAATTTGCCTTGTTAAGCCTATAAAGTTTTTGGAGTAAGAAGCATATTGATTGGCTTGTTGTGGGCAGTAGGAAGGATGATATGATGCCTCAACCCAGTTATGAATATGGAGTAGCCAGAGTCAGAGTTTTAGAGACCAAACTGCTTACCCGGGAGCGCATTGAACGGATGGCTGATGCCCCATCGGCCGAGGAAGCGCTCAAAGTTCTGTCGGAGACCAGCTATGCCCCTTTGGTTGCAGAGCTGGTTTCTCCCTATGAATATGATGAGCTGCTTTCCAAAGAGATGAGTAGGGTACGTACCTTTATAGATGAGATTTCGCCGGATCCGGCCATTACGGACTTATTTTTCTTAAAATATGACTTTCATAATCTCAAGGTTTTATTGAAGTACAGATATTTAGGTGGCCAAGATGAGGGGCTGCCCTTGGTTCAAATAGGTACCATTCCGGTGGAAATATTAAGAAAAGGTGTGGATGATCCCGAAAGTGGCCTGCTTCCACCTTTTATGGTCAATGCAGTAAGGAGAGTGGACCAGGCCTGTGCTTTGAAGATTGATCCCCAAAAGATCGATATACTTTTGGATCTAGCCATGTACGACCATATATTTGAGGTGTGTCGCAGGAAAAGGAACGGGTTTGCTCTTGGTTATTTTCAGATGCAGGTTGACCTTTTAAACCTCCGTTCGCTTTTGCGGGCAAAGAGACTGGGGCAGGGGTTTGACTTTTTGAAGGAGATGCTCATCCCGCACGGCAGCTTAAATGTATCTTTTTATAGCCGTGCCATGGAGCAACCTTATGAACAGTTGATCAAAGAGGCGGAATCCACTCCTTACGGTAAGGTGATGGCCGAGGGCGTGCAGGATTTTCTGCGCACCGGTACTCTGACCGCTTTTGAAAGGCTGATGGATGACTTCCTGCTGAATTACGTCAAGGCCTTAAGATATAATCCTTTTGGGATAGAAGCCATTGTGGGCTATCTATTGGCCAAGGAAAACGAAATTAAGCTAATACGCATAATCATGGTGGGCAAGATAAACAACCTGCCTGCTGAAAAAATCCGTGAAAGGCTTCGTGATGTGTATGTATAAGATGGGCGTAATTGGCGACAAAGATTCGATATTGGGGTTTAAAGCTTTGGGCCTGTCGGTATTTCCGGTTACGCAGCCCGAACAGGCTGCTAGGCTCATCCACAAGCTGGCAAAAGAGAATTATGTGATTTTGTTTGTCACAGAATCGCTGGCACAGGATATCAAGGAGACCATCGATAGATACGGCTCTCAGCCTTTTCCCATTATTACCTTGATTCCCAACAATGCTGGAAGCATGGGATTGGGAATGGAAGGGATCAAATCCAACGTGGAAAAGGCGGTAGGAGTGGACATTTTATTTGGAGAGCGAGGGTAGGTGAGCTATGCAGGGTAGGATAGTAAAGGTATCGGGACCGCTTGTAGTAGCCGAAGGGATGGCCGATGCCAAGATGTTCGACGTGGTGCGGGTAAGCGATAAGCGGCTTATCGGCGAGATAATAGAGCTAAGAGGGGATAAGGCTTCCATTCAGGTATATGAGGAGACTGCGGGATTAGGTCCGGGAGAGCCCGTGTATTCCACCGGCGAGCCTTTAAGCGTGGAGCTGGGGCCTGGGCTTATTGGCTCAATATTTGACGGTATACAGCGGCCCTTAACCCTTATTCGCGAGAAGGTGGGCGATCGCATTGCAAGAGGGATTGAGGTTCCTGCCTTGGATCGGGAGCGCAAATGGGAGTTTATGCCCCGCGTCAAGCCGGGAGATCGAGTTGAACCCGGCGATATAATAGGTGTGGTCCAGGAGACTTCCATAGTGGAGCACCGTATTATGGTGCCCCAGGGGATAGAAGGGGTTATAGAGTGGATTCATGAGGGAATGGCTACAATTATAGAGCCGGTGGCCAGGGTAAAGATGCCCAATGGCGCTCTTGTGCACATTACCATGATGCAGAAGACCCCTGTCCGCGTGGGGAGAAAATACAAGCAAAAACTTCCTCCCATTGTTCCGCTTATAACGGGCCAGCGAATCATTGATACCTTCTTCCCGGTAGCAAAGGGAGGAGTGGCTGCCGTACCCGGGCCCTTTGGCAGTGGCAAGACGGTGGTGCAGCACCAGTTGGCAAAGTGGGCCGATGCCGACATCATAGTATATGTGGGATGTGGCGAGCGCGGTAACGAGATGACCGATGTTCTTATGGAGTTTCCTCAGCTAAAGGATCCAAAGACCGGCGAGCCCCTTATGAAGCGGACGGTGCTTATTGCCAATACTTCCGATATGCCGGTGGCTGCCCGTGAGGCTTCCATATACACCGGTATAACCATTGCCGAGTACTTTAGGGATATGGGCTATAACGTGGCCATCATGGCCGACTCCACTTCAAGGTGGGCTGAAGCCCTCCGCGAGATGTCGGGCCGTCTGGAGGAAATGCCCGGCGAGGAAGGCTATCCGGCTTATTTAGGCTCCAGGCTTGCCGAATTCTACGAACGGGCTGGCCGAGTCATTTGCTTGGGTAAGGACAACCGGGAAGGCACCATAACCGCCATTGGTGCCGTTTCACCGCCTGGCGGTGACTTTTCGGAACCCGTAACCCAAGCCACATTGCGTATAGTCAAGGTATTCTGGGGTTTGGATTCACAACTGGCATACCGCAGGCATTTTCCTGCTATAAACTGGTTGACCAGCTATTCGCTGTATCTTGACCGGCTAAACGAGTGGTACATAAGGGAGATATCGGAGGAGTGGCCTAAGCTCAGGCAGGAGGCCATGTCCCTGTTACAGGAGGAGGCCCAGCTGGAGGAGATAGTCAGGCTGGTGGGGGTGGATGCCTTATCGGTGAAGGATAGGCTGGTGCTGGAGGCTGCCAAATCCATAAGGGAAGATTACCTGCACCAAAACGCTTTCCACGAGGTGGATACCTATACTTCCCTTATAAAGCAGTACAAGATGCTGAAGCTGATAATCGAATTCTATCATCTGGGACAAAGAGCATTGGATTCGGGAGCCGAGTTCAGCCAGGTGGTAAGCCTCCCTGTAAGGGAGCGCATAGGGCGAGCCAAGTACATTTCTGAGGACCAGTTGGAGCAGCTGGATGAGATTTTAAACGAGTTAAAGGAACAGATGTCGTCCTTGATGTCGGAGGGAGGCGTCTCTTATGCTTAAAGAGTACAGGACCATTACTGAAGTAGTTGGTCCATTGATGCTGGTAGAACACGTGGAGGGAGCAAAATATAACGAGCTGGTGGAGATTCAACAGTCCAATGGAGAGGTTCGCAGGGGCCGTGTCCTTGAGGTGGATGGCGATAAGGCATTGGTTCAGCTCTTTGAGGGCTCTCACGGCTTGAGGATTGCCGACAGCAAGGTGCGCTTTTTGGGCAGGGGTATAGAGCTGGGCGTATCTAGGGATATGTTGGGGCGCGTATTCGATGGAATGGGGAGACCCATAGACGGAGGCCCAGAGATCATTCCCAAAAAGCGCATGGACATAAACGGAGAACCCATCAATCCCGCTGCGCGCGACTACCCGTCGGAATTCATCCAAACCGGGATTTCGGCTATCGATGGCCTCAATACTCTGGTGCGCGGGCAAAAGCTGCCCATTTTCTCGGGGGCAGGCTTGCCTCATGCCCAGCTGGCAGCGCAGATTGCCCGGCAAGCTACAGTGCCGGGCAGCGACACCGAATTCGCCGTAGTGTTTGCGGCCATAGGCATAACCTTTGAGGAGGCCGACTTCTTCGTATCTGATTTTAGAAGGACCGGTGCCATCGAGCGGGCGGTGCTGTTCATGAATTTGGCCGATGACCCGGCAATTGAGCGCATCTCCACACCCCGCATGGCATTGACAGCTGCCGAATATCTGGCCTTTGAAGAGGATATGCACGTACTGGTTATACTTACTGATATGACCAACTACGCCGAAGCCCTCAGGGAGATATCGGCCGCTCGTAAAGAGGTGCCTGGCCGCCGTGGCTATCCGGGCTACATGTATACCGACCTGGCTACCATGTACGAGAGGGCCGGAAGGATAAAGGGCAAGAAGGGCTCTATTACTCAGATACCTATACTAACCATGCCCGAGGACGACAAGACCCATCCCATTCCCGACCTGACGGGATATATTACTGAAGGCCAGATAATATTGAGCAGGGAGCTTTACCGCAAGGGCATAAATCCACCCATTGATGTTTTGCCATCCCTGTCCCGTCTGAAGGATAAGGGCATAGGAAAGGGGAAAACCCGGGAGGACCACGCCGATACCATGAACCAGCTGTTTGCGGCCTATGCCCGTGGCAAGGAGGCCAAGGAGCTGGCGGTGGTGCTGGGCGAAGCGGCCCTTTCGGAGATGGATAAGCTATATGCCAAGTTTGCCGATGAATTTGAGAGGAGATATGTATCTCAGGGCTTTGAGACCAACCGTTCCATCGAGGAGACCCTTAATCTCGGGTGGGAATTGCTTTCCATACTGCCAAAGAGTGAGCTTAAACGAATTCGGGACGAGTACCTCGATAAATATTTTCCCGGAGACAAAGGGGATGAATAGTTTATGGCTATCATGAGGGTTAATCCCACGCGCATGGAACTTACCCGCTTGAAAACAAGGCTTCAGGTGGCAGTAAGGGGTCACAAGCTGCTCAAAGACAAGCGGGATGAGATGATGCGCAAATTTTTAGACCTGATAAAACAGAATAAGGAGTTGCGGGAGCGCGTGGAGCAAAAATTAACCCTGGCGTTTAAGGATTTTGTGATGGCGCGGGCTGTCATGTCTTCCGAAGTGCTGGAGGAGGCTATAATGTTTCCCACCCGTAGGGTGGAGATAAAACCTTCAATTGGTAATATCATGGGCGTAGCTGTTCCCGTCATTGAGTATAAGGAAGTGATCGACCAAGAGCTCTCTCCTTATCCCTATAGCTTTGCGGCCACTTCGGCCGAACTGGATGGCGCCATTGCCGCCTTTTCCGACATCCTGCCACTTATGGTGGAGTTGGCTCAGATAGAAAAGACTTGTCAGATGCTGGCAGATGAAATTGAGAAAACCCGCCGCAGGGTAAATGCTCTGGAATACGTAATTATCCCTCAGCTCCAAGAGACGATACGCTATATTACCATGAAGCTGGATGAAAACGAGCGCGGAAATCGTACCAGGTTGATGAAGGTCAAGGATATGCTGGAGGAAAAAAATGCAAATGTATGACGAAGTTAGCCTGTAAGGCCATGTAAAAGTCAATTTTGGTTTACACGACGAATTTGGGAAGATTATATGGCTATCAATAGGTGCTCCGGTGGGTGTGTTACACCCACCGGCTAGAATAAAGCTTGCCACAACCTCCTCTTTTTGGCATATTTCTCAACTTTGGTTATCTGCGATTTTGGAAAGTAAAAGCTTGACCAAATTCCTTCACTTTTCTTTATGTCCCTTGTATATCCTTTCTCATAAAGGGTGACCTATGTAATTTGAATGCGATAGATTATCGCGGGAAGGCAACGCATATCTACAAAAAAGTTATTGATAAATTTATCTGCATATGTTACACTGTTTCAAGTGGGGATATTTTTAAGTCTGGTACAGAGATGCCGACAAGATATCCTGCAACAAGAGCATAGCATAACGTTGTGTTGAGGATAATCTTGCCTGCACTATGTGACAGACAAGATTTTTTTATGTAAAGGGGGATGAGTATAAGTATAGCGAGAACAGCAAATAGTTTGTACGGCTTATATGCCACAGTTGGGTGGCATAGGAATTCACACAAATAAAAATTAAGGAGAGATGCTGTCATGTCCAAAATTCAACATGCCATAGGGTATCTTCCCGATGAACGTCCGCCGATATGGAAGCTTCTACTTTACGCGATACAACAGGTTATCGTAATGTTTCCTGCAACGGTAGCTGTAGCAATCATTACAGGTTTTCACATCTCGACGACCATCTTTGCCAGCGGCCTTGCTACCCTCTGTTTTATTCTGGTTACAGGACGAAAGATCCCGCTTTATTATGGGTCAAGCTTTTCATATATCACTGCCGTTGCTAGCCTGATGAACTCCCAAGCGTTGGCGGGATACACTCTCAATGAAAAGATAGCGGTAGCTCAATTTGGCATCGTCATGTCAGGGCTTGTATCTATAGCGGCAGGGCTTATCGTCAACCGCTTTGGGAGGGATTCCCTGGAAAGGATCTTGCCGGCATCGGTTACAGGTCCTATTGCTATGGTGATCGGGCTTACGCTCGCGGGGACAGCGTTAAACGATGCGGCCTCCATTGCGATTGATACCGCAGGAACCATTGCTGTTGCGGAATCCCAGATAGCTCTTGCCAAGAACATGGCTTGGCTAGTTTCGCTCGTCACATTGATCTCAACTATCTTGTTCTCAGTATATTTGAAAGGTTTTATGGGTCAAATTCCACTTATTCTTGGCCCAATCGTGGGCTGTATTACGGCCTTCATCATCAAACTTGTAACGGGCATTAACCTTTTTAAAGTTTTGCCTGCCACAGCCAACACTGGAATTTTTGCTCTTCCCATATTTACGCTTCCCAAACCCTCATGGATGGCGGTTGCAGCCATTATGCCCATAGCAATTGCTACCATTCCCGAATCAACGGCACACATATACCAGCTGGACCTTTATGTAAATGATTTGGCAAACAAAAAGGGTAAGGGTAAGAGGTATGATATTGCCGACAAGCTTGGGCTTAACTTGATCGGCGACGGCATCGGCGATATAGTTGCCGGATTTATTGGAGGTCCTGCTGGCACCAACTATGGGGAAAACATAAGCGCCATGGCTATCACCAGAGTGTTTTCCACATCGGTTCTCATTGCTGCTTCCATAATAGCCATGATTATTTCCTGCTTTACACCTCTAATAAATGCCATCTATTCAATCCCCACCGCGGTAATAGGGGGCATTGAAATCTACTTGTTTGGCGCAATAGCCGTTCAAGGGGTTGCCATCATGGTTGAAAGAAAGGTGGATCTGTTTAGCGCTAGAACTATAGCGGTTATTGCAACCATCATGATTATCGGCCTTGGAGGACAATACGCCTTTGGAGGCAACATACCCTTCTTTGGCATGGAGGTTCCAAGCGTTGCAGGGGCAGCCATATTCGGAATACTCCTTAACCTGGTATTGAGCATAGGGGAGAGGGAAAGATAATATAGTGTTTAATGATGTTTAATTCCATAAAGCTTTGTAGGAGAGTTGTCCATGGGACAACTCTTTTTTTATGGCTGTATGGGATTTGCCTAAATTCATGGTATGGTTAAGTATAAAAGCTGGTGGATGATAAAGCTTTTATTGAGGGGTGGGGTTACACGAGTTGCCAACATGGCCTGGAAGCTGACGGAAAGTGCATTGTGAGGTTCCTATCCTCGCAGTTTATTTTTTTGACCCTATTGGGGCTTGTGTAACCCAAAATGAATGGATTTTTTTTGGACAAGGCGAAAAGAGCTCAGATCAATGACGCCCGTATAAAAACCCTGTAAATGGCAATAATCAAAACATGACAATTATTCAGCACGAGTTTGGGAGGGTACAGGGTCATAGTGGGTTATAAGAGGGCATTGCTTTCAGCAATAATTATATGTTTAGCTCTATTTCCTATCCCTAGGCAAGGGTGGGCTGTTCAGCAATCATTTGAGGGGTTTATTGCCTTGGAGCAGGTATTGGATTTTGTTGGGTGTGACAGAGAGTATTTAAATGTCAATGGCTGGTGCTTGCTGAATAAGGACTATATGTCCCTTGACGATCTGAAATCATTGGCAACAAAAGCGGCTTACTTTTTTGAGTTGGAAGGATATGAATTTATTTCCACCCAGGGTAATGGTATAAAGCAGGTGAGCATAAGGGGCACCAATAAATATGGGCAGATAATCTCAATAGCCTGCAAGAGTATTCAGACTTTGGATGGGAATAACGCTGGATACGAAAGCTATATTGTAGTGGACATAGCGGATGATGTACGTAGGGCTAATAGCGCGGCAGTTAAGGATTTGTTAAAAGGTTTTTTTGAGACAGTAGGGGTAAACTCTACCATTACAATGACGCTCTCCGGAAGTTTTGAGGGTGAGCTTGAGCCCGGCGAGATGCGAGGTATTTGTAGCGAAATATTGAAGTACCTTGGGGCTGTGGAGGTTGAAGGTTTATACCAGGAAGGGCTTGTGAGCGTCAGCGGCTATGCTCCTGTGCTGGGCAAAGGGATTGTATCGGGAAGCAGGCAGGTAAATGTTCAGGTAGCGCTGCGCTACAGCCCCTATAAGGGCAGGACATATGTCTGGATAGGGACACCCATTATAAGCATTGAGTACTGAAAGCTGCTATTTGAGTTCTAACTCCCCGCTTTCCATCATACAATGGTATCATTGATTGAAATTTTGGATGGAGAGTGGGGGAGAGGATGAGATGGTGGATCAACCTGCTGCTGTCAATAGTCATAATCGTGGTAGTTATTCCTGCATTGACCGTACAGGACTTTTCCCTGTTTGGATTTGATGATAGGATGCCTCCATCTGAAACTGATTGGCAACCAAGGGATGAAATCGATATTAAAACTAAAAGCCCAAAAAGCGTTGAAAACCTGGAAGTAACCGTATATGACCATGCCACCAAAAGTATAATCAAAATGCCTCTAGAGGAATATATTGTAGGCGTGGTGGCGGCTGAGATGCCGGCATCATTTGAGCTGGAAGCATTGAAGGCCCAGGCTGTTGCTGCTAGAACTTTTGCTATAAGAAAGATGCGCGCCTTGGGTGGCAGTGGGTGTTCCAGCCATCCACAGGCTGATGTATGCAGCTTATACAGTCACTGTCAAGCGTGGATTTCCGACGAACAACAAAAGAAGAATTGGGGCAGCGACTACGCGACCAACCATGAAAAAATAGTCAGGGCGGTGGAAGAAACCAGGGGTTATATAATGACGTATAAGGGTACTCCTATTGAGGTGTTTTTTCATTCAACTAGCAACGGTAAAACCGAGGATGCCGGGGAAGTTTTTTCCCATTCATTGCCCTACTATACTGTAGTGGAAAGCCCCGGGGAAGAGAACAGCCCCAAATACAAGCAAACGTTCACCTTTTCCAATGATCAATTTGTGAAGATTTTCAAAAGTAGATACCCTGACAGCAATTTGAGCGCTAAAAACTTATCTTCTCAGATAAAGATAAAGAGCTATACGAAAAGCGGAAGGGTAGGGGAGCTGATAGTAGGAGGCATTACTGTAAAGGGAACTGATTTTCGTTACCTTTATGGCCTCAATTCCACCGATTTTAAGTTCAAGTTTGAGGGGGATAAGGTGATCATCGAAACAACGGGATATGGCCATGGGGTGGGCATGAGCCAGGTGGGAGCCAACTATATGGCGCAGCAGGGCCACACCTACACAGATATATTAAGGCACTACTACAAGGGAGTGGATATCGAAAAATACAGATAAAATTCATATATCTGTATTTTTTTTTATTTTTTGGATAGAATCCTTAAAAGGAGGTGATTTGAATGGGTTTTGCTAAATATAAAGAGAAGATTAGAAATGCGTTTAATAAGCAGGCGTTTAAGGATTTCTGGAACAGACTTGGCTTTTATATCATCCTATTCATATGCGTGTGTGCAATAGGCGCTACGGCGTTTTGGACATCAATGGATAGGGATAAGATGCAAGGAGAAGCTCAAGGTGATATGGCCGAACAGGATATACAGGACGAGCTCGTTGAAGAGCCGGTACAGCAGGCAGATGCCAGCGACAAAGTGAATATAAGGATAATAGACGTGGCAGAGGATAAGACCCAGGGTGAGCGGGAAGAAGAGACCTCTCAGTCGCAGCCTGATAAAGTCGACCATGGCGATGATAAATCGAAAACTGCAGGGGATAAGCTGATTCCGGTGAATGCAGTGAATTCTAAGCCGAAGGTCGTTAATACCGGTGCGACCGCTCAGGCGCAAAAAACCTCTAAGGTTTTGTTACAAAAGCCCGTGAACGGAAGGATCGTAGTGGATTTTGCTCTGGACCACTTACAGTATTCGAGAACGCTCAAAGAGTGGACAACCCATCCCGGAATTGACATCGAAAGCCCGGTGGGCACTCCCGTCAGGGCAGCGCTGGATGGAGTGGTGGAATCCATAGAAGAGGACTCACTGATGGGCATCATAATCACTATCGATCATGGAAATGGCTTGAAAACGCGGTATGCAAATCTCTCCACCAAGGATATGGTTAGGCTCAACCAACAGGTGAAGAAAGGACAAGTTATAAGCGGAGTGGGTAGAACGGCAATAAGCGAGATACTGGATGCCCCTCACCTCCATTTTGAGGTGTTAAAGGATGGAGAAAATGTCGACCCTAAGAACTACTTAGAGTAAAGAGCTCCGTAAACTCAAATTACGGAGCTCTTTTTTATATTTTTTCTTCTATATGGGTTTTTCTCTGCATAATTATTTTATAAACACAAATTTTATGGCAATTTTTAAAGGGATTGCGGTGAGGGGGGTCTTGGACTTGAAGGATTATATTGAGGAGAGAGTTCTTGAAATAGCCAACTATATGATTCAATCCAAAGCTACCGTCAGAGAGGTGGCTAAAGTTTTCAAGGTGAGCAAAAGTACAGTCCACAAAGACGTCTCGGAGCGCCTTCCCAAAATCAATCCCATCCTGTGGGAAGAAGTGAAAAAGGTGCTGGAGCACAATAAGGCAGAACGGCACATCAGAGGAGGTAAGGCTACCCGCTTAAAATACAAAATGATGAAAGAACAAGGTTAAAAAACAAAAAAATAAAGAGGATTTTTGGAAAAAAAGTAGAATATTTAAGTGTAAATATTGGAT